>NZ_JBFUHY010000180.1:0-529 GCF_056402155.1 Pseudomonas sp. P4_C1 | reverse complement strand
CCTCCATCACGACAGTGCAGGGCTCAAGGTTCATCAGGTGCTGCATGAGCGCTACCCGATTGAATTTTTTGCGGTACAGCTCGTGACCACGATCATCCTGTGCATGTAGATGAAAGGTGTGTTTTCCCAGATCGATGGCGGCAATAGCTACTTTGCTCATGGCAATGATCTCCGATAAGCCCCCTGTGAAAGCTTAGTGGTCGATCACAGGGGGCGGCGGGGGTAGCCATTTCATTAGTGGATTTGCATCAACCGCTAAATTCGCAGGCAATCGGCATAGGGGACGGCCTTCATAGACCGTACCCCTGCCACACCACCCGGCATGCGGGTCCGCACCGGGCGGTTCGAGGGATTGAGGTCAGGAGAGACGTGGAAGTCCCAAGCGATCAAACCACGCGAGATTAAGCACCCAATTCAAGGCCCATCGACTGTTGTCCCACCAACGACGGGTGTTACATGCCACTTTCTGGGCGACTTCTTTACTCGCACCCAAAGCCCGTAATTCACGATAAGTCGTCGATAAGTCGTC
>NZ_JBFUHY010000179.1:0-533 GCF_056402155.1 Pseudomonas sp. P4_C1 | reverse complement strand
TCGTCGACGCTCGGCGTCGCGCTCAGSGTCACCGTGGTGGTGTCGTCGACGTCGTTGACCGTGGTGCTGACCGGCGTTTTCACCGGATCGATGGCTTCGAGGTTGCCGCCGTCGGCCGATTTAATCGACTCGATCACGATGGTCGGACCCTTGTAGGCGTCGTTGCCCACCGTGACCGGCAGGCTGCCGGAACTCTGGCCTTCGGCGATGGTGATGACCTTGCCGCTGTCCAGCGTCACGGTSACYGSACCGTTCTGCGCCGTCACCGGTTGGCCCTGGGCGTCGGTCAGCGTCGCGGTGTAGGTGATGGTGCCGTTCTCGTCGACGCTCGGCGTCGCGCTCAGSGTCACCGTGGTGGTGTCGTCGACGTCGTTGACCGTGGTGCTGACCGGCGTTTTCACCGGATCGATGGCTTCGAGGTTGCCGCCGTCGGCCGATTTAATCGACTCGATCACGATGGTCGGACCCTTGTAGGCGTCGTTGCCCACCGTGACCAGCAGGCTGCCGGAACTCTGGCCTTCGGCGATGGTGAT
>NZ_JBFUHY010000178.1:0-537 GCF_056402155.1 Pseudomonas sp. P4_C1 | reverse complement strand
CCTCTGACTGCCAAGGCATCCACCGTATGCGCTTCTTCACTTGACCATATAACCCCAAGCAATCTGGTTATACTGTGAAGACGACATTCGCCGAAAATTCGAATTTCTCAACTAAGAGAACTCACAAATTTTACCTTAGCCTGATCCGYTACCAGTGAAAGTAACGTTCAGTCTATCTTTCTATCACATACCCAAATTTTTAAAGAACGAACTAGTCAAAGACTAGAAATCAAYATTCACACTGGAATATTCATTTCTAAACTCTAACGAAACAGACCACCTTGAAAGCTGGCCTCTCGTCTTCTTCAATGAATCAAGCAATTCGTGTGGGAACTTATGGAGCAGCTGAGTCGTCGATTAAGGAGGTGATCCAGCCGCAGGTTCCCCTACGGCTACCTTGTTACGACTTCACCCCAGTCATGAATCACACCGTGGTAACCGTCCTCCCGAAGGTTAGACTAGCTACTTCTGGTGCAACCCACTCCCATGGTGTGACGGGCGGTGTGTACAAGGCCCGGGAAGTACAAGGCCCGGGAA
>NZ_JBFUHY010000177.1:0-567 GCF_056402155.1 Pseudomonas sp. P4_C1 | reverse complement strand
GGTCCAGTCACCGTAACGCTGGACAGCGGGAAGGTCATCACCATCGCCGAAGGGCAGAGCTCTGGCAGCCTGCCGGTCACCGTGGGCAACGACGCCTACCAAGGGCCGACCACGGTCACCGAATCCATCAAGGACGCGGTGGGTGGCAACCTGGAAGCCATCAACCCGGTGAAAACGCCGGTCARCACCACGGTCAATGACGTCGACGACACCACCACSGTGACCCTGACCGCSACSCCGAGCGTGGACGAAAACGGCACCATCACCTACACCGCGACSCTGACCGACAAGAACGGCGCCCCGGTSACCGCGCAGAACGGTSCRGTCACCGTRACGCTGGACAGCGGSAAGGTCATCACCATCGCCGAAGGSCAGAGYTCYGGCAGCCTGCYGGTCACSGTGGGCAACGACGCCTACCARGGKCCGACCACGGTCACCGAATCCATCAAGGACGCGGTGGGTGGCAACCTGGAAGCCATCAACCCGGTGAAAACGCCGGTCAGCACCACGGTCAATGACGTCGACGACACCACCACCGTGACCCCCACCGTGACCCTGACCGCCACC
>NZ_JBFUHY010000176.1:0-576 GCF_056402155.1 Pseudomonas sp. P4_C1 | reverse complement strand
GGCGGGGCGGGTAACGACGTCATCATCGGTGCCGGAGGTGCCGACACGATGGCCGGCGGTGGCGGCAGCGATATCTACGAAGTCACCGAGGTTGGAGACGTGGTGATCGAGCTCGCCGGTGCCGGCAACGACACGGTCTGGACCTCGCTCGCAAGCTACACCCTGGGCGCCAACGTCGAGAATCTGTTTTTCGGCGGCAGCGGCAACTTCGCGGGCACCGGTAACGTGCTCGGCAATAMKATCGCGGGYGGKGCGGGTAACGACGTCMTCATCGGTGCCGGAGGTGCCGACACGATGGCCGGCGGTGSYGGCAGCGATATCTACGAAGYCACCGASSTTGGGGACGTGGTGATCGAGCTCGCCGGTGCCGGCAACGACACGGTCTGGACCTCGCTCGCGAGCTACAGCCTGGGTGCCAACGTCGAGAATATGTTTTTCGGCGGCAGCGGCAACTTTGCGGGCTCCGGCAACGAGCTGGCCAACACGCTCGTGGGCGGTGCGGGTAACGACGTGCTCATCGGTGGCGCAGGTGCCGACACGATGGTCGGCGGTGCTGGCAACGATGTCTACGAAGAG
>NZ_JBFUHY010000175.1:0-621 GCF_056402155.1 Pseudomonas sp. P4_C1 | reverse complement strand
CGGCCAACCGGCCTGACGACAACCCTGGGCTCTCACACGGCTGCAAGGCCGTTCCCCTAATTAGGGTCGTTGGGCATCGATTCTCATCGAGGCGCGGGGGCCACAACCCCAACTCAGACGCCGGATAGATGAAAGCAAGCCAAACACGACATCAACAACAGTATTGCAGAAAAGGGGGTAACCATAGATGTGGGAGCGAGCTTGCTCGCGATGGCGGCATTACATTCGGCACTGGTGTTGACTGATCCACCGCTATCGCGAGCAGGCTCGCTCCTACAGTTGGGCTGGGTACATTCGAAAGAAATTGGTCGACTGGCAGGCCCCCATCGCGAGCAAGCTCGCTCCCACAGGGATTGGGGACATCTGCAAAAATCAGGTCGGCTGGCAGGCCGCCTTCGCGAGCAGGCTCGCCCCCACAGTTGATCCGGGTATGTCTGCAAGAAATTGGTCGGCTGGCAGGCCGCCATCGCGAGCAGGCTAGCTCCCACAGAAGAGCAAAGGCAGAGCAGCCCACGCCACCACGTCGCTCTTCACCACTCATCAGGCCGAGCGTTAGCTCGCCTGCAGCTCTTGATCTTGATCCACCCGCCCCCTCGGCAGGCTGAGTGGAGGGAGTGGAGG
>NZ_JBFUHY010000174.1:0-753 GCF_056402155.1 Pseudomonas sp. P4_C1 | reverse complement strand
GGCTACCCCCGCCGCCCCCTGTGATCGACCACTAAGCTTTCACAGGGGGCTTATCGGAGATCATTGCCATGAGCAAAGTAGCTATTGCCGCCATCGATCTGGGAAAACACACCTTTCATCTACATGCACAGGATGATCGTGGTCACGAGCTGTACCGAAAAAAATTCAATCGGGTAACGCTCATGCAGCACCTGGCAAATCTCGAGCCCTGCACCATCGTGATGGAAGCCTGTGGCGGCGCCCACTTCATGGCACAGGAGGCCGCCAAGTTAGGGCATACGGCCAGACTCATCGCGCCTCATCTCGTGCGTCCCTACGTGAAAAGCAACAAAAATGACTTCGCCGATGCCGAGGCGATCTGCGAAGCCGCGACTCGTCCGGCGATGCGTTTTGTACCGGTAAAAACTCAGGCCCAACAAGTGCTAGCCATGCTGAACTCCACCCGAGACTCGTTCATCAAGGATCGCACCGCAACCGTCAATCGGATTCACGCCGCGCTTCTCGAAGTTGGCGTGAGCCTGGCCCCGGGCTTCAAGTCGATCAACGCGCTACCGGAGCTGCTTGAGGCGAGTTCAATTTCTGAGCCGTACAAAAAAAATCTGATGAGACTGTATCGACACTTCAAGCATGTGGAGGAGGAGATCAAGTCGCTGGATAAGGACGTGGAATGCCAGGCCGCTGAAGATGATCTGGCGACTCGCTTGATGACTCTGCCCTGTGTCGGCCCGATCACCTCCACCGTCACCTCCACCG
>NZ_JBFUHY010000173.1:0-760 GCF_056402155.1 Pseudomonas sp. P4_C1 | reverse complement strand
GCCAAGGCATCCACCGTATGCGCTTCTTCACTTGACCATATAACCCCAAGCAATCTGGTTATACTGTGAAGACGACATTCGCCGAAAATTCGAATTTCTCAACTAAGAGAACTCACAAATTTTACCTTAGCCTGATCCGTTACCAGTGAAAGTAACGTTCAGTCTATCTTTCTATCACATACCCAAATTTTTAAAGAACGATCTAATCAAAAGACTAGAAATCAATATTCACAGCGGAATATTCATTTCTAAACTCTCAAACGTTTCGAAGCAGTTAATGGTGGAGCCAAACGGGATCGAACCGTTGACCTCCTGCGTGCAAGGCAGGCGCTCTCCCAGCTGAGCTATGGCCCCATACAAAATTGGTGGGTCTGGGCAGATTCGAACTGCCGACCTCACCCTTATCAGGGGTGCGCTCTAACCAACTGAGCTACAGACCCAATTTCGAGCGCGTAACTGTTAGCTTGGAGCTATCAGCTTGGAGCTTAAAGCTGCTTCTATCGTCTTCTTCAATGAATCAAGCAATTCGTGTGGGAACTTATGGAGCAGCTGAGTCGTCGATTAAGGAGGTGATCCAGCCGCAGGTTCCCCTACGGCTACCTTGTTACGACTTCACCCCAGTCATGAATCACACCGTGGTAACCGTCCTCCCGAAGGTTAGACTAGCTACTTCTGGTGCAACCCACTCCCATGGTGTGACGGGCGGTGTGTACAAGGCGTGTGTACAAGGCCCGGGAACGTATTCACCGCGACATTCTGA
>NZ_JBFUHY010000172.1:0-838 GCF_056402155.1 Pseudomonas sp. P4_C1 | reverse complement strand
CCACGTCTTTCA
Source organism: Pseudomonas sp. P4_C1 (assembly GCF_056402155.1). NCBI lineage: Bacteria > Pseudomonadati > Pseudomonadota > Gammaproteobacteria > Pseudomonadales > Pseudomonadaceae > Pseudomonas > Pseudomonas sp. P4_C1. The sequence continues at coordinate 826 of NZ_JBFUHY010000172.1, read as the reverse complement.
TCGCCTCTGACTGCCAAGGCATCCACCGTATGCGCTTCTTCACTTGACCATATAACCCCAAGCAATCTGGTTATACTGTGAAGACGACATTCGCCGAAAATTCGAATTTCTCAACTAAGAGAACTCACAAATTTTACCTTAGCCTGATCCGTTACCAGTGAAAGTAACGTTCAGTCTATCTTTCTATCACATACCCAAATTTTTAAAGAACGAACTAGTCAAAGACTAGAAATCAACATTCACCATCGAACCGATGGAATGCTCATTTCTAAGCTTTACACAATCAGAAGCAGTAGTGGTGGAGCCAAACGGGATCGAACCGTTGACCTCCTGCGTGCAAGGCAGGCGCTCTCCCAGCTGAGCTATGGCCCCGTATTTCTACAGGCGTTTCCCACACAAAATTGGTGGGTCTGGGCAGATTCGAACTGCCGACCTCACCCTTATCAGGGGTGCGCTCTAACCAACTGAGCTACAGACCCAATTTCGAGCTGCTAAGGCCGACCTCACCCTGCTCTTAAMCACGGAGCATGGGGTGCGCTCTAACCAACTAAGCTACAACCCCAAAGGCTGCTTCTATATCGTCTTCTTCAATGAATCAAGCAATTCGTGTGGGAACTTATGGAGCAGCTGAGTCGTCGATTAAGGAGGTGATCCAGCCGCAGGTTCCCCTACGGCTACCTTGTTACGACTTCACCCCAGTCATGAATCACACCGTGGTAACCGTCCTCCCGAAGGTTAGACTAGCTACTTCTGGTGCAACCCACTCCCATGGTGTGACGGGGCGGTGTGTACAAGGCCCGGGAACGTATTCACCGCGACATTCTGA
>NZ_JBFUHY010000171.1:0-900 GCF_056402155.1 Pseudomonas sp. P4_C1 | reverse complement strand
ACGTGCAAGGCGCCGACCGCGTGCCGCTCGGAGAAAATGCCGGCCCGATCACCCCCGGCACCTTCACCGGCACCTATGGCACCCTGGTGCTCAACGCCAACGGCACTTACACCTACACCCTCAACACCAGCGATGCCGACTTCAAGGCGTTGCATGGCGGCGGCGACGGCACCGAAACCTTCACCTACACCCTCACCGATGCGGACGGCGACAGCAGCACCGCCTATCTGGTGCTGCAGATCCACAACAACGATGACTCGATCACGATTGGCGGTTTGAATGTTGAGGGTGGCGAACTCACCGTATTCGAGAAAAACCTCAGCGACGGCAGCAGTCCGGACGCACCGATGTTGACCCAGAGCGGCACGTTTACCGTGACCGCGCTGGACGGCGTCACGAGCCTGACCGTCGGCGGTATCGCCGTGGTCAGCGGTGGCGTAACCGCCGGCTTCCCGCAATCGATCACCACACCACTGGGCAGCACCCTGACCATCACCGGGTTCAACGCCGCGACCGGTGTCGTGAACTACAGCTACACCCTCAACGACAACGAAGCGCACCCGACTGGCAACGACGCCAACACCCTGCCTGAGCAGTTCACCGTAACCGTGGTCGACAACAACGGCAGCACCGCGACCGGTTCACTGGACGTCAACATCGTCGACGACCTGCCAAAAGCCGTGTACGACAGCAATGTTTCAACGGCCTCGGAAACCCTGCTGACCCTCAACGGCAACGTGTTGAGCAACGACGTGCAAGGCGCTGACCGGGTGACGCTCGGAGAAAATGCCGGCCCGATCACCCCCGGCACCTTCACCGGCACCTATGGCACCCTGGTGCTCAACGCCAACGGCACTTACACCTACACCCTCAACACCAGCGATGCCGACTTCAAGGCGT
>NZ_JBFUHY010000170.1:0-1039 GCF_056402155.1 Pseudomonas sp. P4_C1 | reverse complement strand
GTTCGACCTTTTGCTTATCACCCGCGTGCTTTCTGAAACTGCCTAAGAGCTTGCTGGCAAGCTTGGGGGTAATGAAGGTTTCACCACCGGCAACCTGTCTGATGGCTTGTACAAGCTCACGACCGCTTATGCCTTTCAACGCATATCCCTGCGCGCCTGCTTCGAGGGCGGAATAGGCGTCCTCGATGGACTCAGATACCGTCAGCATCAAAACTCTAACTGCCGGCGAAGAAGCTGAGATCGCTCGCACGGCAGCAAAGCTATCGCCCGGCATATTGACATCCATCAGCAAAACATCCGGAGCAAAACGAGCGGTAATTTCCAGGGCATCATCGGCAGACCCGCCCTGCCCGACCACCTGAAAGTCAGCTATTTTCCTCAGCGCCATTGTGACCCCATCCCTTAACAGTGGGTGATCATCAACGATGCCAATCTTGATCATGGAACTCATAGGAACTCCCCATAAGAGTCGATGGAGCTGCATGGTGGTGTCGCACGTTTCATTTTTCACCCCTCGCGCCATACCCGATCCGGCAAGCCCAGCCGTCTCCATGATGTCCGGGGCGACAGCTGTGGCGGGTACCCGGAGGGCTGCAACTTATGAGCCATTTCAATAGGCCGAAGATAAAATTCAAATTAATTAACAGGCTGTTTCTGAGTGTTTCAAGCGAAAGAAAGGGTGAAGGGGGGATATTCCTCAAATCAGGTGCTAAACGCCCGGTTGGGTGGGTGTAATGCCCCATTTATGGAGATACCGCTTTTGCTTGGGGCTGATTGCCCTGAGGCGACTTGGATTCAACCGGTCGATTCAACAGATTGATCCAATCGGTTGCATCGACCGGTTGAATCCACAGCCAATACCCGACATTTCCCCTTGGCTCGATAGCTGGCGTTTTCGGTCCACGTACTGTCACAACCACCGCGCGAAAAATCCGTCATGACATGTCATGACCTCCAGCAAAATCGGACTTTGCCCAGCAAATACGGGGTTTAAAGGACGAATGGTCGAGAGGCGTCAAGCGCGGGGAATTGCCGGGAG
>NZ_JBFUHY010000169.1:0-1071 GCF_056402155.1 Pseudomonas sp. P4_C1 | reverse complement strand
GTCCAGCGTTACGGTGACTGGACCGTTCTGCGCGGTCACCGGGGCGCCGTTCTTGTCGGTCAGCGTCGCGGTGTAGGTGATGGTGCCGTTCTCGTCCACGCTCGGCGTCGCGCTCAGGGTCACCGTGGTGGTGTCGTTGACGTCATTGACCGTGTTGCTGACCGGGGTTTTCACCGGGTTGATGGCTTCGAGGTTGCCGCCGTCGGCCGATTTAATCGACTCGGTCACGGTGGTCGGACCTTGGTAGACGTCGTTGCCGACCGTGACCGGCAAACTGCCGGAACTCTGGCCTTCGGCAATGGTGATGACCTTGCCGCTGTCGAGGGTCACGGTGACCGGACCGCTCTGCGCGGTGACCGGTTGGCCCTGGGCATCGGTCAGGGTGGCGGTGTAAGTGATGGTGCCGTTTTCATCCACGCTCGGCGTGGTGCTCAGGGTCACGGTGGTGCTGTCGTTGACGTCATTGATCGTGGTGGTCACTGGCGTGGTGTTTGGCGACACCTGTTCCAGGTTGCCGCCCACCGCGTCCTTGATGGATTCGGTGACCGTGGTCGGCCCTTCATAGACGTCATTGCCGACCGTCACCGGCAAGGAGCCGGTGCTCTGGCCTTCGGCGATGGTAATGACCTTGCCGCTGTCCAGCGTCACGGTCACTGGACCGTTCTGTGCGGTCACCGGGGCGCCGTTCTTGTCGGTCAGCGTGGCGGTGTAGGTGATGGTGCCGTTCTCGTCCACGCTCGGCGTCGCGCTCAAGGTCACCCTGGTGGTGTCGTTGACGTCGTTGACCGTGGTGCTCACCGGGGTTTTCACTGGGTTGATGGCTTCCAGGTTGCCACCCACCGCGTCCTTGATGGATTCGGTAACCGTGGTTGGACCTTGGTAGACATCATTACCCACGGTGATTGGCAAGGAGCCGGAACTCTGCCCTTCGGCGATGGTGATGACCTTGCCGCTGTCCAGCGTCACGGTCACCGGACCGTTCTGCGCCGTCACCGGTTGGCCCTGGGCGTCGGTCAGCGTCGCGGTGTAGGTGATGGTGCCGTTCTCGTCGACGCTCGGCGTCGCGCTCAG
>NZ_JBFUHY010000168.1:0-1093 GCF_056402155.1 Pseudomonas sp. P4_C1 | reverse complement strand
CATTAACCCCGTCCTGTCAATGGCCGGGGTTTTTTGGGAGGGGCTGGGCAGGTTTTACTCGACGGCCTTGACCATGTCTTCGATGACTTTCTTCGCGTCGCCGAACACCATCATGGTCTTGTCCAGGTAGAACAGCTCGTTGTCCAGACCGGCATAGCCGCTGGCCATCGAGCGCTTGTTGACGATGATGGTCTTGGCCTTGAACGCCTCGAGGATCGGCATGCCGGCAATCGGCGATTTCGGATCGTTCTTCGCCGCCGGGTTGACCACGTCGTTGGCSCCCAGCACCAGCACCACGTCGGCCTGGCCGAACTCGGAGTTGATGTCGTCCATCTCGAACACCTGGTCGTAAGGYACTTCGGCCTCGGCCAGCAACACGTTCATGTGCCCCGGCATGCGACCGGCCACCGGGTGGATCGCGTACTTCACGGTCACGCCGCGATGGGTCAGCTTCTCGGTCAGTTCCTTCAGTGCATGCTGCGCCCGCGCGACCGCCAGGCCGTAGCCCGGCACGATGATCACGGTGTCGGCGTTGGTCAGCAGGAAGGTCGCGTCGTCGGCCGACCCGGATTTCACCGGACGGGCTTCTTTCGCTCCCGCCGGGCCGGCGGCCTCTGCGGTATTGCCGAAACCACCGAGCAGGACGTTGAAGAACGAACGGTTCATCGCCTTGCACATGATGTACGAGAGGATCGCACCGCTTGAGCCCACCAGCGAACCGGCGATGATCAGCATCGAGTTGTTCAGCGAGAAGCCGATGCCCGCCGCCGCCCAGCCGGAGTAGCTGTTGAGCATCGACACGACCACTGGCATGTCGGCACCCCCGATCGGGATGATGATCAGCACGCCAAGCACGAAGGCCAGGGCCAGCATCACGGCAAAGGCGGTGTAGTCGCCGGTGAGCATGAAGGTTACGCCCAGGCCCAGGGTGGCCAGGCCCAGCAGCAGGTTCAGCTTGTGCTGGCCGCTGAACTGTACCGGTGCACCCTGGAACAGGCGGAACTTGTACTTGCCGGCCAGCTTGCCGAAGGCAATGACCGAGCCGGAGAAGGTGATTGCACCGATGGCGGCCCCGAGGAACAGTTCCAGGCGG
>NZ_JBFUHY010000167.1:0-1108 GCF_056402155.1 Pseudomonas sp. P4_C1 | reverse complement strand
CAGCCCTTTCAAGGTCTTCGTTTAGAATCCCCTAAAACTCCAGTCAGGGTGACGAAAACGATGTGGGCAGAAGTTCTAGCGCGGTTTGAAAAAAAGACACCGGCCAGTGTCATGACGAAATTGATACTGGAGCAGGCTGTTCCTGCCGAATGGGTKGATCAGGTGTTTGAAGAACACCGTCAACGCCARTACCCGCGTGAGCTGTTGTTTTCGACCATCGTTGAGCTGATGTCCCTTGTTTCATTGGGTTTGCGCCCGTCTTTGCATGCCGCTGCCCGGCAAATGGAGGGGCTGCCGGTTACSTTGGCGGCGCTCTATGACAAGGTCAGCCGCACAGAGCCCGCGTTGCTGCGGGCGTTGGTTRCAGGAAGCGCCGAGCGCTTGGCTCCGACGATARAAGAGTTGGGCTGTTCAGCCATTTTGCCTGGCTGGCAGCTGCGCATTGTCGACGGCAACCACCTGCCTTCTACTGAAAAACGCTTGGGGGCTTTGCGGCGTGAGCGAGGTGCGGCGCGACCAGGGTTTTCAGTMGTGGTCTACGACCCGGACCTSGATCAGATCGTCGACTTGCAGCCATGCGAGGATGCCTACGCSAGTGAGCGCGTCAGCGTGCTGCCGCTGTTGGCCCGCGCYACTAAGGGCCAGCTRTGGATGGCCGATCGGTTGTACTGCACGCTGCCCGTCATGCAAGCCTGCGAGGACGCGGGGGCTTCKTTCATTATTCGCCAGCAAAGCAAACATCCACGGTTGATTGAGGAAGGCGGCTGGCAAGAATCTGTGGCCATCGAATCCGSAACGGTGMGCGAGCARATCATCGAACTCAAAGGTGGTCACCGCTGGCGCCGAGTTGAACTGAACCTACAGACCCCTACTGACTCAGGTGACACGGTGATGTGGTTCTGGAGCAACTTGCCCGACACCGTCAGCGCCGGGCAGATCGCCGAGTTATACCGTCGTCGCTGGAGTATCGAAGGGATGTTCCAGCGCCTGGAGTCGGTGCTGGACAGTGAAATCGAAAGCCTTGGCGCTCCGCGGGCGGCGTTGCTGGGATTTGCTTCAGCGATCCTGGCCTACAACGTCCTGGCAGTGCTCAAGCGCAGCGTGGAAC
>NZ_JBFUHY010000166.1:0-1147 GCF_056402155.1 Pseudomonas sp. P4_C1 | reverse complement strand
ATCGTCGGCGCCATGCTCGCCGCCGCCCTCACCGTGACCCCGCTGGGCAAGACCATGGGCACCCTGGCCGTGGCCCTGGCCGCGGTCAACGTGTTTGGTGGCTTCCTGGTGACCCGGCGCATGCTGGAAATGTTCAAGAAGAAAGCGGCCAAAGCTCCGGCCGCCAAGGCCGCAGCAGTCAAGGCTGAGGTGCAACAAGCATGAGCATGAACCTGGTTACGTCCCTGTATCTGATCGCCTCGGTCTGCTTCATCCAGGCGCTCAAGGGCCTCTCGCACCCCACCACGTCGCGCCGCGGCAACCTGTTCGGCATGCTCGGCATGGGCCTGGCGATCCTCACCACGGTGGGCCTGATCTACAAGCTSGGCGCCGAGCTKGCSCARGACGGGATCGTCTACGTGATCGTCGGCCTGCTGATCGGCGGCACSGCCGGTTCGATCATGGCCAAACGCGTKGAAATGACCAAGATGCCCGAACTGGTCGCCTTCATGCACAGCATGATCGGCCTGGCSGCGGTGTTCATCGCCGTGGCYGCCGTGGTCGAGCCGCAGTCGCTGGGCATCGTCAAGCAACTCGGTGACGCGATCCCGGCCGGTAACCGCCTGGAACTGTTCCTCGGKGCCGCCATCGGTGCAATCACCTTCTCCGGYTCGGTCATTGCCTTCGGCAAGCTGGCCGGCAAGTACAAGTTCCGCCTGTTCCAGGGTGCACCGGTMCAGTTCAGCGGCCAGCACAAGCTGAACCTGCTGCTGGGCCTGGCCACCCTGGGCCTGGGCGTGACCTTCATGCTCACCGGCGACTACACCGCCTTCGCCGTGATGCTGGCCCTGGCCTTCGTGCTCGGCGTGCTGATCATCATCCCGATCGGTGGCGCGGACATGCCGGTCGTGGTGTCGATGCTCAACAGCTACTCCGGCTGGGCAGCGGCGGGCATCGGCTTCTCGCTGAACAACTCGATGCTGATCATCGCCGGTTCGCTGGTGGGCTCAAGCGGTGCGATCCTCTCGTACATCATGTGCAAGGCGATGAACCGTTCGTTCTTCAACGTCCTGCTCGGTGGTTTCGGCAATACCGCAGAGGCCGCCGGCCCGGCGGGAGCGAAAGAAGCCCGTCCGGTGAAATCCGGGTCGGCCGACGACGCGACCTT
>NZ_JBFUHY010000165.1:0-1246 GCF_056402155.1 Pseudomonas sp. P4_C1 | reverse complement strand
TGAACTGGCCTAATGATTTTGGACACTTCAATCGGGCGCTATGATGGCGCCCAAATCTGAGGTGTTTTGGCTATGCGTAAATCTTATTCCAGTGAGTTCAAACTCAAGGCGGCGAGCATGGTGCTGGACGAGGGACAGTCGGTTCCCGAGGTCTGCGCCAGCCTGGATATCGGTCCTACGGCCCTGCGCCGCTGGGTCGACCAGGTTCGGAAGGAACGTTTGGGCTCGACTCCGGTGGGCGCTAAGGCGATTACCGCCGATCAGCGAGAGATCCAGCAACTCAAAGCCTTGCTCAGGCAAAAAGACCTGGATATCGAAATCCTAAAAAAGGCCAGTGCTCTCCTGCTGTTGGACGCCAAAGATCATTCACGTTGATCGATGAGCTGGACGAGCAGTACGGCGTTAACAATTGCTGTCGGGCGTTCGGCGTCAACCGCAGCAGCTTTTATGCCTGGCGTCAGCGCCAAGGCAAGGTCAAACCTGAGCGGGAGAAACTCAAAGCCGTGCTGGTCGAACATCACAAGGAATCCAGATCATCTGCTGGTTCGCGCACTTTGGCCAAGGAGCTGCAAGCCAAGGGACACCGTGTCGGGCGGCATATGGCTCGCAGCCTGATGCGCGAAGCGGGCGTTGCCAGTCGTCAGCGCCGGCGGCACAAGTACAAATCTTCCGGCGTGGAAGCACTGGTGGCGCCGCATGTGYTAAAGCGCAAGTTTGATGTTACAGCGGTCAATCAGGTGTGGTGTRGCGATGTGACGTACATCAAGGTCGGCACGCGCTGGCTGTACTTTGCGGCAGTTCTGGATCTGTTCGCTCGCCGGATTGTCGGCTGGTCGTTTTCGATGATTTCCGATGCCACGCTGACCTGCGAAGCGTTGCGCATGGCGGTCGAGCTCCGAGGCCGRCCAAAAGAGGTGCTGTTTCATTCTGATCAAGGCTGCCAATACACCAGCCATAAATTCAGAAATGAGATGCGCAAGCATGGACTTTTGCAAAGCATGAGTCGCAAAGGTGAGTGCTGGGATAACGCCCCGATGGAGCGTTTCTTTGGGAGCCTTAAATCAGAGTGGGTGCCAGAAGATGGCTACAACTCTGAGCATGAAGCCCGCATAGACGTGCAACGCTACGTGATGCGTTACAACAACGTCAGGCTCCATAGCTACAACGGCTATCGTTCACCGGTAGCTATGGAAAAACTGGCGGCATGAAAACCGTAACTGGTGTCCAAAATTAGTTGACCAGTTCA
>NZ_JBFUHY010000164.1:0-1257 GCF_056402155.1 Pseudomonas sp. P4_C1 | reverse complement strand
GGTTTCGGTTACCGCCGCACGGCAATGTGTTGCGACGCGTACACCCGACCTATGTTCAGGCTTGCGCGGCGCTGACCTTGCCGGTGACCGTGGAGTTTTTCCGAACCGCTTGATACAGCAGGCTGGAGACCATGAACCCGACAATGGCCAACAGACTCATTAACGAGAACACGTAGTTGTAGCCTTGCTGACCCGGGAAATGGTCAAGGATTGCGCCGTAGATGACGTAGGCAAACATGCCAGGCGCATAGCCGACCAGGCAACCAATGCCAAAGGCTGAACCGGTGATGTGCTGGGGTATGCCGACTTCACCCATGGGTGCCCAGAACACGCCGCGCATGGAAAAGACAATCAGCGCGAAGGAGAGGGTGGCTGCCATGCCCGCATAGATGAAACCCGGGCTTTTCGGGATGAGCATGATGACGCCCATCAGCGGCAACAAAGCCAGGAATGCCCACTTCAGATAGCGGCTGGAACTCTTGAACTGCTTGTCGGCAATGAAGCCACCGGCGGGGCCGCCGAGGATCTTGAGGAAGTACTGGTTGATGATGCCATAGGCGCCCACCAGGGCGACGGGCAGTTCGTACATGTCCTTGAGGTAGGGAATGAAATAGGTCAGGCCGCAATACACGATGTAGACCATGAACACGTTGAGGCTGACCAGCCAGATGCCCGGCACCTTGATGGCCTCTAGCAGGTTCGACATTCCGTTCTTGGGCTTGGCGGTCGACTGGGTATTGCCGCTCTTGAGCAGCAGCCAGGTCAGGGTCCCGGCAAGAATGTCGATGACCGAATAGAAGAGGATCGCCGACTTCAGACCGTTTTCACCGGAGCCCATGGCGACGAACACGCCCAGTGCAGAGAAGGCGACCAGGGTATCGACGACACCACGTCCACCTTCCAGAAGGCCAAACAGGCGCCCCTGTTCCTTATCGTCTCCCAGATTGCGGATGGCTTTGAGCAGCGAGGGCCAGAAGATGCAGTCGGCACATACGGCCAGCAGGCAGAACACAATCAGCAGATTGCTGAAGGGCGGAAAGGTCGCCAGGTAGAGGCCGAGGCTGCCGGTACCGATCAGGCCGAGGGGGATCAGCTTACGCGTATCGTACCGATCGGCGAGCATGCCGCCCACCACAAACAGCGCGGTGGCGATGATGGCGTTGGCGCTCAGCAGCACGCCAATTTCAGTGTGGGACAGCCCCATGAACTCTTGCATGGGGATATAAAAGGCGTCTTTGAGATTCGCCAGCTTGTAGA
>NZ_JBFUHY010000163.1:0-1361 GCF_056402155.1 Pseudomonas sp. P4_C1 | reverse complement strand
CACATCTATGGTTACCCCCTTTTCTGCAATACTGTTGTTGATGTCGTGTTTGGCTTGCTTTCATCTATCCGGCGTCTGAGTTGGGGTTGTGGCCCCCGCGCCTCGATGAGAATCGATGCCCAACGACCCTAATTAGGGGAACGGCCTTGCAGCCGTGTGAGAGCCCAGGGTTGTCGTCAGGCCGGTTGGCCGTTCATGTCATCAGTTATCCAGCATCGCAAAACCAGGTGGGTGGTGCTTGGGTGACAGCGGGGTCAGGYGTTCATCGCGGCTGGCCCCGCATCGAATTCAGTGTGGTGKGCCGCTATCGCCCAGGCGATTCTTGCCAGTTTGTTGGCCAGCGCACAAACCACGAGATTGGAGTGATGTCCCGACGCCAGTAACCGGCGGACCCAGTCCGCCAAAGCGCCTTTCTGTCGCTCCAGYTGTATCAAGTAAACACGAGCGCACTGGACGAGCAGGCGTCGCTGGTTGCGATCACCGCGCTTACTGATGCCCAGCAGGACGGACTTGCCGCCCGTGGAATGCTGCTTGGGGACCARYCCGATGGAAGCKGCATAGCCTCGGCCRCATTTGAACTGCTTGCCATCGCCCAGCTCGGCAGCCAGGACGGTGGAGGTGATCGRGCCGACACAGGGCAGAGTCATCAAGCGAGTCGCCAGATCATCTTCAGCGGCCTGGCATTCCACGTCCTTATCCAGCGACTTGATCTCCTCCTCCACATGCTTGAAGTGTCGATACAGTCTCATCAGATTTTTTTTGTACGGCTCAGAAATTGAACTCGCCTCAAGCAGCTCCGGTAGCGCGTTGATCGACTTGAAGCCCGGGGCCAGGCTCACGCCGACTTCCAGAAGCGCGGCGTGAATCCGATTGACGGTGGCGGTGCGATCCTTGATGAACGAGTCTCGGGTGGAGTTCAGCATGGCTAGCACTTGTTGGGCCTGAGTTTTTACCGGCACAAAACGCATTGACGGACGAGTCGCKGCTTCGCAGATCGCCTCGGCATCGGCGAAGTCATTCTTGTTGCTTTTCACGTAGGGACGCACGAGATGTGGAGCAATGAGCCTGGGCGTATGCCCTAACTTGGCGGCCTCCTGCGCCATGAAGTGGGCGCCGCCGCAGGCCTCCATCACGACAGTGCAGGGCTCAAGGTTCATCAGGTGCTGCATGAGCGCTACCCGATTGAATTTTTTGCGGTACAGCTCGTGACCACGATCATCCTGTGCATGTAGATGAAAGGTGTGTTTTCCCAGATCGATGGCGGCAATAGCTACTTTGCTCATGGCAATGATCTCCGATAAGCCCCCTGTGAAAGCTTAGTGGTCGATCACAGGGGGCGGCGGGGGTAGCCATTTCATTAG
>NZ_JBFUHY010000162.1:0-1482 GCF_056402155.1 Pseudomonas sp. P4_C1 | reverse complement strand
CTGGTGGCGTGTTCGCCTCGTTCGGCGCGCACCCAAGCCTGGAAGTGGCGCTGGAGCGCAGCCTGACGGAACTGCTGCAAGGTCGCAGTTTCGAAGGCCTGAACGATCTGCCTCAGCCGACCTTCGAAGGTCAGGCGGTGACTGAGCCGAACAACTTCGTCGAGCACTTTATCGATTCCAGCGGTGTGGTCTCGTGGCGCTTCTTCAGTGCCAAGCCGGATTTCGAATTCGTTGAGTGGGATTTCTCCGGTCAAGGCGAAAACTCCAATGTCGAAGAGGCCGCGACCTTGTTCGGCATTCTCGAAGACATGGGCAAAGAAGTGTACATGGCGGTCTATGAGCACATCGGCGCCAAGGCCTGCCGCATTCTGGTGCCGGATTACTCGGAAATTTATCCGGTAGAAGATTTGATCTGGGATAACACCAACAAAGCGCTGCAGTTCCGCGCCGACATCCTCAATCTGCACAACCTGAGCAAGGTCGGCCTGAGAACGCTGGCCAAGGGGCTGGAAAACAGCGAGCTGGATGATTACACCGACATCACCACCTTGATTGGCATCGAGTTCGACGACAACACGCCTTGGGGCAAGTTGACGATCCTGGAGCTGAGGCTGCTGATTTATCTCGCCTTGCAGAAGTTTGATCAGGCCAAGGATCTGGTGGAAGCCTTCTTGCAATACAACGACAACACCGTCGAGCGCGGTTTGTTTTATCAAGCCGTGAACGTCGTGCTGGAAATGCAGCTGGACGATGATCTGGAACTGAGCGACTACGAGGTCAACTTCCGTCGGATGTTCGGCAACGAGCGGATGGACGCGGCGATAGGGTCGGTGGATGGCAGCGTACGTTTCTACGGCCTGACGCCGACGAGCATGAAGCTGGAAGGGCTCGACAGGCACCTTCGCCTGATCGACAGTTACAAGAAGCTGCACATGGCGCGGGCCAGGGTGGCGACTTTATTCAGCTGACAGCGATAACAAAAAAGCACCTTGGGTGCTTTTTTGTTTTTTGGCTATGGCACGGGCTGTGGCTGCCTGTGAGGAAGCTCTTCTATATAGAGGGAAGTTCTGGCTCTTCTATATAGGCGTCCTTTGGGGCGCTTTGCTGCATTTTGCAGGTTATTGATAGATAACCTGAATCAGTGCTTGACGGCAGATTACAGATGTCTATAATTCGCCCCACTTCCGGCGCAGTCGAAACGGAAAACTCCTTGGTAAACAATGAGTTACGCAGTTTTCGGCAGCAGGTTGCTTCAGTTCATCGAAGCCGAAAGGGAGTTGAAAAAGAGGTGTTGACAGCAGCGTGTAACGCTGTAGAATTCGCCTCCCGCTGACGAGAGATCTGARGCGCAAGTGGTTGAAGTTGAAAAGGAAACTTGGAAAACTTCAGAAAATAATCACTTGACAGCAAATGAGGCTGCTGTAGAATGCGCGCCTCGGTTGAGACGAAAGATCTTAACCAACCGCTCTTTAACAACTGAAT
>NZ_JBFUHY010000161.1:0-1489 GCF_056402155.1 Pseudomonas sp. P4_C1 | reverse complement strand
GTTCTCCATCGGCACCGGCGGTGCCTGGACCTACGTCGCCAACTCCGCCCACAACGAGTTCGCCGCCGGCACCACCTACACCGACACCTTCGCGGTGAGCAGCGCCGACGGCACCCTCACTTCGGTCACCGTGCATATCCTCGGCAGCAACGATGCGGCGGTGTTGTCCGCCGACATCGCCAACCTCACCGAGACCAATGCTSCGCTGACCACCGCKGGCAGCCTGACCATCAGCGACGTCGACAGCGCCGCAACCTTCGTCGCSCAAACCAACACCGCCGGCAGCTACGGCCAGTTCTCCATCGGCACCGGCGGTGCCTGGACCTACGTCGCCRACTCCGCCCACAACGAGTTCGCCGCCGGCACCACCTACACCGACACCTTCGCGGTGAGCAGTGCCGATGGCACCCTCACTTCGGTCGCCGTGCATATCCTCGGTAGCAACGATGCGGCCGTGCTGTCCGCCGACATCGCCAACCTCACCGAGACCAATGCTGCGCTGACCACCGCTGGTACCCTGACCATCAGCGACGTCGACAGCCCGGAAAGTTTCCAGGCGCAAACCAACACCGCCGGCAGCTACGGCCAGTTCTCCATCGGCACCGGCGGTGCCTGGACCTACGTCGCCGACTCCGCCCACAACGAGTTCGCCGCCGGTACCACCTACACCGACACCTTCGCGGTGAGCAGCGCCGACGGCACCCTCACCTCGGTCACCGTGCATATCCTCGGTAGCAACGATGCCGCCGTGCTGTCCTCGGCCAGCGTTACGCTGAGCGAAACCAATGCTCCGCTGACCACCGCTGGCAGCCTGACCATCAGCGACGTCGACAGCCCGGAAAGTTTCCAGGCGCAAACCAATACCGCCGGCAACTACGGCCAGTTCTCCATCGGCACCAGCGGTGCCTGGACCTACGTCGCCGACTCCGCCCACAACGAGTTCGTCGCCGGCACCACCTACACCGACACCTTCGCGGTGAGCAGCGCCGATGGCACCCTCACTTCRGTCACCGTGCATATCCTCGGTAGCAACGATGCGGCCGTGCTGTCCGCCGACATCGCCAACCTCACCGAGACCAATGCTGCGCTGACCACCGCTGGCAGCCTGACCATCARCGACGTCGACAGCGCCGCAACCTTCGTCGCGCAAACCAACACCGCCGGCAGCTACGGCCAGTTCTCCATCGGCACCGGCGGTGCCTGGACCTACGTCGCCGACTCCGCCCACAACGAGTTCGCCRCCGGCACCACCTACACCGACACCTTCGCGGTGAGCAGCGCCGACGGCACCCTCACTTCGGTCACCGTGCATATCCTCGGTAGCAACGATGCCGCCGTGCTGTCCTCGGCCAGCGTTACGCTGAGCGAAACCAATGCTCCGCTGACCACCGCTGGCAGCCTGACCATCAGCGACGTCGACAGCCCGGAAAGTTTCCAGGCGCAAACCAATACCGCCGGCAACTACGGCCAGTTCTCCATAGTTCTCCAT
>NZ_JBFUHY010000160.1:0-1611 GCF_056402155.1 Pseudomonas sp. P4_C1 | reverse complement strand
GGCGCAGGGCCGTAGGACCGATATCCAGGCTGGCGCAGACCTCGGGAACCGACTGTCCCTCGTCCAGCACCATGCTCGCCGCCTTGAGTTTGAACTCACTGGAATAAGATTTACGCATAGCCAAAACACCTCAGATTTGGGCGCCATCATAGCGCCCGATTGAAGTGTCCAAAATCATTAGGCCAGTTCAGGCTCGCTCCTACAGGTTTTGTGTCGGTCACCAATACCAAGCCAGTCCACGATCCACTGTGGGAGCGAGCCTGCTCGCGATAGCGTCGGCCCATCCGGCATTGATGTGACTGACGGGCCGCCATCGTCGGAACGCCGCCCGGAGCATGCTCGCTCCTACAGGCTTTGTGTCAGGCAATTATTCTGGTTACTCGAGCCGGGCCAGCCTTTCTTCCAGCGCCGCAATCCGCGCTTCCAGCTCTTCGATCCGTTCAACCGAAACCCCGCTGCCACCACGCTCTGCCGGGTTTTGCCGTGCCGCCATGATCGCTTCGATATCCGCTGGATCGCCCAGGGCGTGGGTATAGCGGTCTTCACGCTGGCCGGCCTGACGCGGAATCAGTACGGCCAGGCCTCGGGCAATCAGGCGTTCGAGTTGATGCACCACCTGTTCGGCATCTTCGAATTCATGCATGCGGCCGCTGCGGGTCAGCAGTTCATTGACGGTCTGCGGACCGCGCAGAAACATCAGCCCGGTCAGGACGAGCTGCGCCGGCACCAGTTCCAGGGCCTTGCCGACCTTGTGTTCCCAGCGGTCGGCGCGGCTGCCCATCACCAGTCTGGTGAAACCGCGTCCTTCGAGGACGCGCAGGCTATGGCCGACCTGGCCTGGTGTGAGGTTCATCACCGGTTCGCGGCTGGTTTTCTGGTTGCRGGCAATCACCAGGGCATTGAGGGTCAGGGGATAGGTTTCCGGGCTGGTGGCCTGTTTCTCGATCAACGAGCCCAGAATGCGGATTTCCGTACTGTCGAGCCGCTGCTCGTCTAAAGTCGTCTCTTGCTCAGTGCTCATGGTTCTGCGTCCTTAGCCGATTCATGTTTTTCACTCGCGTGGGTGCACTTTAGATGGGCAAGCGCCAATGGCAACCGAATTCGTTGCGTCATCAAGGGAATGATGACAAAAAGTGTATGAAATATTAACGCCATTTTTACAATTGGCCGGGCACCGTATGCGGGGTCGCGCGCGAGTGCGTCCACAGGGCGGGATATTGTTGGCGTCATCGCCCAAAATAGCTGAACCCTGCATCGAGTCGGCCGGTGTACGACACCTTCATTCGCCTCTGATAAAAGAAATCCAATAAAGGCGAGAGTGACTCTATGAGCCAAGACATTTTTGTATCCGTACTGATCCCCGCCAAGAACGAAGCGAACAACCTCAAGCCATTGCTTGAGGAAATCCGCGTCGCATTGGCCGCTGAATCTTACGAAATCATCGTCGTCGACGATGGCAGCACCGATTCGACCCTGCAGGAACTGCGGCAGATCCGCCACGACGGCTTGAACACCTTGCGCATCCTGCATCACGAACGGTCGCTGGGGCAGAGCACTTCGCTGTACCACGCCGCGCGGGAGGCCCGCGGGCAATGGCTGGCGACCCTCGAT
>NZ_JBFUHY010000159.1:0-1772 GCF_056402155.1 Pseudomonas sp. P4_C1 | reverse complement strand
TTGTAGGCTCATCCATCACCAGGATTCGCGTATCGGCATGAATTGCACGGGCGATTTCAACAAGTTGTTGGTCGGCGATCGACAATGTACCGACCAGCGCGTGCGGATCAAATGTGACGCCAAGTCGCTTTAGTACAACCTGCGCGCCTTCGGTCATTGCCTTGTGGTTTACAACCCCGCATCGACGAATTTCTCTACCCAGGTAGATGTTCTCGACCACGCTCATATTCGCGCACAAGCTGAGCTCTTGATAGATAACTGAAATGCCATGGCGCTTCGCATCGTTCAGGCCATAGTTTCGAATATCACATCCATCGATTCGGATAGTGCCACTGTCGGCTATATAGGCTCCCGACAGGATTTTCATCAGAGTGGATTTTCCGGCGCCGTTTTCGCCCATTAGCGCGTGGATTTGTCCGGGAAAAATACTAAGGTCGATGTCATGCAACACGCGTACGCCATTGAATGACTTGGAGATGGAACGCATTTCCAATAGAGCAGGAGGAGGACTTTCAGATCCAGTACTGAGCATAGCGGTTGACTCCTTATCTGCCGATTTGAGAAGCAGTGAAACCTCTCATCGGTGTTCTTGTTCGACAAACATAGTGCAAAGGAAAGCGCTTGCGCAAGCGCTTTCCTTTGCTCGGGAGGGAAATTGAAAGACCTAGGAAAGCGCTTGCGCAAGCGCTTTCGTCTCGGCTATGCTTTTTTCGACAGCGTCCCTGCGTCCCGTTAACGGTCCGCTACGTGGTCGTAAAAATAATAAAAAAGGAGTGCCCGGCTATGCTGCATAGCGGATTCCATCGTCTCGCCTCACCCGCTATCGGTGCGCAGCGCACCTCGCTGGGTCTTCCTCGATATTGCGCGCCTGTCCTTGCACCGATTCCTGGAGCTTGCGACACATTTTCTCGTCGTGAGCTTTACAATGGCTTACTGCCGGGCATGGTCCCGGCGCTATCCATGAATTCACGTGAGAAAGGAGTGGTACACAGTGGGCGCAAAGATGAGTGATGTCGCGCGGGCCGCAAACGTATCAATGTCTACGGTATCCCATGTACTCAACGGTACTCGCAAAGTACATCCGGACACCGTTCGTAGCGTGAATCAGGCTGTAGAGTCCGTAGGCTATATTCGAAACTCGCTCGCTCGGTCTCTGGCACGCTCCTCTTCAGGTGCTATAGGGGTAGCGATTGCTACGCTGTCAAACTATTACTTCAGTGAAACAGTACGTGCCATCGAAGCGGCATGTGCGAAAAACGGCTTGATGATGATTCTGGTCAATACGCAAAAAGATCCCGAACAAGAGCTTAAAGCGATCAAAGCGCTGCATGAAAGACGGGTTGACGGCATTGTACTGGCCTCGGAATATGATCCAGAAAATAGAGTATTTAATTACTTAAAGGCCAACAAAATACCCACGGTTCTCATCGACCGACTTCTGTCGACGTCTTTCGATCAGGTGGGGGTAGAGAATAAGCAATCCTCTCAAGAGTTGATTGCACACTTGATTAAACTTGGACATCGGCGTATCGGGATGGTCTCCGGACGATTGACCCAGTCTTCTTCTCTTGAACGAATTGACGGTTACCGTGCGGCCTTGGCTGACGCAGGCATTGCCTACGATGAGCAATTGGTTTGCTGTGGTGAATCGGCGATTGCGCCGGCCATGGAAGCGACTCGCCGTTTATTGGCGCTGGAGCAGCCGCCGACCGCCATCATGACTGCCAACAACCTGATGACCATTGGTGCTATGCAGGCCCTGCGTGCAGCAG
>NZ_JBFUHY010000158.1:0-1837 GCF_056402155.1 Pseudomonas sp. P4_C1 | reverse complement strand
TTGTGCGCCCAGCATGGGCGCAATCTTGCGGGTGAAAGTCCCGTCGTAAGCTGACCACAGCGAACGAAGTGAAGCGCAACTGCATGAGGGCGACCGAGTGTGGGGAGGAAGCGTGAATCGAAACCGCGAGCCGATGGACAAGAACCGGATATAAGGCGAAGCCGATCAGGGCGAGCGAGCAAAAGATCGCGAAGCTCTTGTGGTCAAGGATCAGGCTGCGTAAATCCGGCGGTTGTGCGGGGAAGGATTGCGTTCTTACCTGGGGAGATCTCGCCTTGTGTCTGAAAGGGCGACGGTGCGAGCCGGAGCGAGAAGTCAGCAGAGGCCGTAGTAGTCYTTTTTTTTGACGAAGGGCCGAACGAGAGAGAGTGTTGTAGGCCATGTTGATGCGAACGACCGGAAGTCAGATGCCTGCCAAACGCGGGGCGGATGGAGATAACGAGCGGTGAARCCGTGAGAAGTCCCGCCAGCGACGAGGTCAATCGCCCGCAAGATGAATCCGACAACGCAGGGCAAAGGCTGCTGGAACGGGCCTTTGCGAGAGAAAACCTGAAACGGGCGTGGAAACGGGTCAAAGCYAATAAAGGTGCAGCGGGAGTTGACGGTCTGGACATTGAACAGACTGCTGAAGCCTTGCTGACTCAATGGCCAGTGATTTGTGAACAGCTACTTTCAGGTGTCTACCGGCCCAGTCCGGTAAGACGCGTGGTCATCCCCAAACCTGACGGCGGTGAACGCGAGTTGGGCATTCCGACGGTCACCGACCGCCTGATTCAACAAGCACTGCTGCAAGTCTTGCAGCCACTCCTCGATCCGACCTTCAGTGAACACAGCTACGGCTTTCGCCCGGGACGTTGCGCGCAGGACGCCGTTTTGGCGGCTCAGCGGTATGTGTCCTCGGGGCGCMAAGTGGTGGTGGATGTTGATCTGGAGAAGTTCTTCGACCGGGTCGATCACGACATTTTGATTGATCGCCTACGCAAACGGATTGCGGAWCGGGCGGTTATTCGACTGGTCCGGGCGTACCTGGATGCGGGAACGCTGATCAATGGCGTAATCGAGAAAAGCCGCTRCGGGGCGCCGCAGGGCGGTCCRCTGTCACCGTTGCTGGCAAATGTGCTGCTGGACGAAGTGGATCGGGAGCTTGAACATCGAGGTCATTGCTTCGTGCGCTATGCCGACGACGCGAACGTTTATGTTCGCAGTCATAAAGCCGGGCAGCGGGTGATGATCTTGCTGAGGCGTCTGTATGAAAAGCTGCACTTGAGCRTCAACGAGAGCAAGAGCGCRGTGGCCAGTGCGTTTGGTCGCAAGTTTCTGGGTTATGCATTTTGGTGCRCCCGTGACGAAGTCAAACGTGCGGTATCTCAGAAGGCACAAAAGCAATTCAAGCAACGYATCCGGCAGTTCACTCGCCGTTCATGTGGCCGCAGTTTGCAGCAGGTCGTCGACCTCCTACGTCCYTATTTGCTGGGTTGGAAAGCCTAYTTCAAGTTGTCGCAAACACCAGGCGTCTGGCGYGAATTGGAYAAATGGATGCGGCACCGACTCAGAGCGATTCAACTCAAGCAATGGAARCGGGGAACGACGACTTATCGYGAATTRCGGGCTTTGGGTGCGAGTAAAGAAGTCGCCCAGAAAGTGGCATGTAACACCCGTCGTTGGTGGGACAACAGTCGATGGGCCTTGAATTGGGTGCTTAATCTCGCGTGGTTTGATCGCTTGGGACTTCCACGTCTCTCCTGACCTCAATCCCTCGAACCGCCCGGTGCGGACCCGCATGCCGGGTGGTGTGGCAGGGGTACGGTCTATGAAGGCCGTCCCCTATGCCGATGAT
>NZ_JBFUHY010000157.1:0-1849 GCF_056402155.1 Pseudomonas sp. P4_C1 | reverse complement strand
ACGCAGGGTTAGTCGGTCCCTAAGGCGAGGCTGAAAAGCGTAGTCGATGGAAAACAGGTTAATATTCCTGTACTTCTGGTTATTGCGATGGAGGGACGGAGAAGGCTAGGCCAGCTTGGCGTTGGTTGTCCAAGTTTAAGGTGGTAGGCTGAGATCTTAGGTAAATCCGGGATCTTAAGGCCGAGAGCTGATGACGAGTTACCCTYTGGGTGACGAAGTGGTTGATGCCATGCTTCCAAGAAAAGCTTCTAAGCTTCAGGTAACCAGGAACCGTACCCCAAACCGACACAGGTGGTTGGGTAGAGAATACCAAGGCGCTTGAGAGAACTCGGGTGAAGGAACTAGGCAAAATGGCACCGTAACTTCGGGAGAAGGTGCGCCGGTGAGGGTGAAGSAYTTRCTSCGTAAGCCCACGCCGGTCGAAGATACCAGGCCGCTGCGACTGTTTATTAAAAACACAGCACTCTGCAAACACGAAAGTGGACGTATAGGGTGTGACGCCTGCCCGGTGCCGGAAGGTTAATTGATGGGGTTAGCTAACGCGAAGCTCTTGATCGAAGCCCCGGTAAACGGCGGCCGTAACTATAACGGTCCTAAGGTAGCGAAATTCCTTGTCGGGTAAGTTCCGACCTGCACGAATGGCGTAACGATGGCGGCGCTGTCTCCACCCGAGACTCAGTGAAATTGAAATCGCTGTGAAGATGCAGTGTATCCGCGGCTAGACGGAAAGACCCCGTGAACCTTTACTATAGCTTTGCACTGGACTTTGAATTTGCTTGTGTAGGATAGGTGGGAGGCTTTGAAGCGTGGACGCCAGTTCGCGTGGAGCCAACCTTGAAATACCACCCTGGCAACTTTGAGGTTCTAACTCAGGTCCGTTATCCGGATCGAGGACAGTGTATGGTGGGTAGTTTGACTGGGGCGGTCTCCTCCTAAAGAGTAACGGAGGAGTACGAAGGTGCGCTCAGACCGGTCGGAAATCGGTCGTAGAGTATAAAGGCAAAAGCGCGCTTGACTGCGAGACAGACACGTCGAGCAGGTACGAAAGTAGGTCTTAGTGATCCGGTGGTTCTGTATGGAAGGGCCATCGCTCAACGGATAAAAGGTACTCCGGGGATAACAGGCTGATACCGCCCAAGAGTTCATATCGACGGCGGTGTTTGGCACCTCGATGTCGGCTCATCACATCCTGGGGCTGAAGCCGGTCCCAAGGGTATGGCTGTTCGCCATTTAAAGTGGTACGCGAGCTGGGTTTAGAACGTCGTGAGACAGTTCGGTCCCTATCTGCCGTGGACGTTTGAGATTTGAGAGGGGCTGCTCCTAGTACGAGAGGACCGGAGTGGACGAACCTCTGGTGTTCCGGTTGTCACGCCAGTGGCATTGCCGGGTAGCTATGTTCGGAAAAGATAACCGCTGAAAGCATCTAAGCGGGAAACTTGCCTCAAGATGAGATCTCACTGGRRCCTTGAGYYCCCTGAAGGGCCGTCGAAGACTACGACGTTGATAGGTTGGGTGTGTAAGCGCTGTGAGGCGTTGAGCTAACCAATACTAATTGCCCGTGAGGCTTGACCATATAACACCCAAGCAATTTGACTACTCGAAAGAGCATYAGATTGCGGTGTGTGAAGACGCAATGAACCGAAAGTTCGACGCTCACAAAACACCGAAAGCTGTCACATACCCAATTTGCTGAAACGTTGAAAAACGGTTCAGTACCCGAATTTCTTGACGACCATAGAGCATTGGAACCACCTGATCCCATCCCGAACTCAGCAGTGAAACGATGCATCGCCGATGGTAGTGTGGGGTTTCCCCATGTGAGAGTAGGTCATCGTCAAGATTAAATTCC
>NZ_JBFUHY010000156.1:0-1936 GCF_056402155.1 Pseudomonas sp. P4_C1 | reverse complement strand
GACTAGTTCGTTCTTTAAAAATTTGGGTATGTGATAGAAAGATAGACTGAACGTTACTTTCACTGGTAACGGATCAGGCTAAGGTAAAATTTGTGAGTTCTCTTAGTTGAGAAATTCGAATTTTCGGCGAATGTCGTCTTCACAGTATAACCAGATTGCTTGGGGTTATATGGTCAAGTGAAGAAGCGCATACGGTGGATGCCTTGGCAGTCAGAGGCGATGAAAGACGTGGTAGCCTGCGAAAAGCTTCGGGGAGTCGGCAAACAGACTTTGATCCGGAGATGTCTGAATGGGGGAACCCAGCCATCATAAGATGGTTATCTTGTACTGAATACATAGGTGCAAGAGGCGAACCAGGGGAACTGAAACATCTAAGTACCCTGAGGAAAAGAAATCAACCGAGATTCCCTTAGTAGTGGCGAGCGAACGGGGACYAGCCCTTAAGTKGMTTTGAGATTAGCGGAACGCTCTGGAAAGTGCGGCCATAGTGGGTGATAGCCCTGTACGCGAAAATCTCTTRKYMATGAAATCGAGTAGGACGGAGCACGAGAAACTTTGTCTGAATATGGGGGGACCATCCTCCAAGGCTAAATACTACTGACTGACCGATAGTGAACTAGTACCGTGAGGGAAAGGCGAAAAGAACCCCGGAGAGGGGAGTGAAATAGATCCTGAAACCGTATGCGTACAAGCAGTGGGAGCCCACTTTGTTGGGTGACTGCGTACCTTTTGTATAATGGGTCAGCGACTTATTTTCAGTGGCGAGCTTAACCGAATAGGGGAGGCGTAGCGAAAGCGAGTCTTAATAGGGCGTCTAGTCGCTGGGAATAGACCCGAAACCGGGCGATCTATCCATGGGCAGGTTGAAGGTTAGGTAACACTGACTGGAGGACCGAACCGACTACCGTTGAAAAGTTAGCGGATGACCTGTGGATCGGAGTGAAAGGCTAATCAAGCTCGGAGATAGCTGGTTCTCCTCGAAAGCTATTTAGGTAGCGCCTCATGTATCACTGTAGGGGGTAGAGCACTGTTTCGGCTAGGGGGTCATCCCGACTTACCAAACCGATGCAAACTCCGAATACCTACAAGTGCCGAGCATGGGAGACACACGGCGGGTGCTAACGTCCGTCGTGAAAAGGGAAACAACCCAGACCGTCAGCTAAGGTCCCAAAGTTATGGTTAAGTGGGAAACGATGTGGGAAGGCTTAGACAGCTAGGAGGTTGGCTTAGAAGCAGCCACCCTTTAAAGAAAGCGTAATAGCTCACTAGTCGAGTCGGCCTGCGCGGAAGATGTAACGGGGCTCAAACCATACACCGAAGCTACGGGTATCACTTMGGTGATGCGGTAGAGGAGCGTTCTGTAAGCCTGTGAAGGTGAGTTGAGAAGCTTGCTGGAGGTATCAGAAGTGCGAATGCTGACATGAGTAACGACAATGGGTGTGAAAAACACCCACGCCGAAAGACCAAGGTTTCCTGCGCAACGTTAATCGACGCAGGGTTAGTCGGTCCCTAAGGCGAGGCTGAAAAGCGTAGTCGATGGAAAACAGGTTAATATTCCTGTACTTCTGGTTATTGCGATGGAGGGACGGAGAAGGCTAGGCCAGCTTGGCGTTGGTTGTCCAAGTTTAAGGTGGTAGGCTGRRATCTTAGGTAAATCCGGGATTCTAAGGCCGAGAGCTGATGACGAGTTACCCTTTGGGTGACGAAGTGGTTGATGCCATGCTTCCAAGAAAAGCTTCTAAGCTTCAGGTAACCAGGAACCGTACCCCAAACCGACACAGGTGGTTGGGTAGAGAATACCAAGGCGCTTGAGAGAACTCGGGTGAAGGAACTAGGCAAAATGGCACCGTAACTTCGGGAGAAGGTGCGCCGGTGAGGGTGAAGCATTTACTGCGTAAGCCCACGCCTGCGTAAGCCCACGCCGGTCGAAGATACC
>NZ_JBFUHY010000155.1:0-2020 GCF_056402155.1 Pseudomonas sp. P4_C1 | reverse complement strand
GCCAAGGGCAAGCAGGCTGCCGTCACCGAGTTGACCAGCAATGCCAAGGCGATTGCGGCTTTCCTGGCCACCGCCAACCCCAATTTGCCTGAAGCCACACTGGTCAACATGCTGTCGGCCCATGGCGGTCACCACGTCGCCCAGATCGATGCGTTTGCCGCGCACGATTACGCCGGCGAAGCCCGTACCTGGGCGATGATGCGCACGCACATCCTGGCCCTGGCCGACGCGCTGACCGCCGCGCTGGTCAAGCATTTCCCTGACAAGTTCTGATACCGCGCGAGGGCATCCCATGCTGGAAGGACTGGGCCGAACACAGCAAGACCTGCTCAATGCGCTGCTGCACCATGCGGGCGGCATGAGCATTGACGAGTTGGCTGAACATCTGGCCGTCACGCGCACGGCGATCCGCCAACATTTGGCGGCGCTGGAGCGTGACGACCTGGTGTTGCGCGGCGACACCCGTCCGACGGGCCGTCGTCCGGAGCAGCTGTATCGGCTCACCGACCACGCGCGGGAGCAGTTCCCTCGCCACTATCATCTACTGGCCAGCATATTGCTTGATGAGGTCGCCGCCATCATCGGTCCCGAAGCCCTGGCCTCGCTGATGCGCAGCATGGGCCGCAAACTGGCTTCGGACCTGGAACAACAGGTCGTGGATGAAGCCAGGATCGTCCAGCACATGAACCAGACAGGCTACGAAGCCGAGGTGTTTTTTCGCTCAGGCGGCACCCCGGAAATCGTCGCGCATAACTGCGTCTTCCATCGCCTGGCTGCCGAGCACCCGGTGGTCTGCCAACTGGACCTGGCCTTGATCGGCACGCTGGGCGGCGGTGAAGTCGAACACAGCGAATGCATGGTGCGTGGCGGGCATGTCTGTCGCTTCAGGCTGCGACCGAGCGAAACCCCGAATGTTGCGACAGAGGCTGCTCCAGCCAATACCGATCAGCCAGCCTAGTGCTTGCGCGACAGCCGTTGCGGCCAGTTTCCAGCGTTGTCCCGCTGACAGGCTTCTTCAGAGTCGAGCAGCACTTGGGGCGACGTTCTGTGGCAGTGAGAAAATGCCACCGCCGACCATCGAACCAATCACCAAAGCGATCAGTTACCCAACCTTGAGTTTGTCGCTGGAGGCCGTGACTAGAGTTTGTTTGTCGGGCTCGAAATCTTTATCCAACTTGCCTACAGAATCGACCATTTAGATCACCTTACCGAATGGGTATCGCTAAGGTAGAAAACAGACCACCCCGTAAGGTCGCTTTTGCACTGCATGACCTTTCAAGTGGTATGTGCAACGGAACGGAAAGCACCTGGGAACAGCAATCAAATGGTAACCAGTACTAAGAGCGTCGCAGAACTCGAAAATGCTCTGCGGTTCAGTACTTCTGAGTCTCTGGTGGAAGAACATGGGGCGTATTTACGCGTTCTTCCAGTTTCGCCGCGCACTGCTCGGCGGAAATGTGATCGGAAAACTTCAATGTCATACCATAGGCCTCAACCAGCCAGATTGGCTTAGTCGATCCCGTGAACTCATCAGACTACGCTCCCCCACTCCAAGGCCTGTAGGATTCGGCGAACTTGTTTAGCGCCTATCTCAGTCTCACAGAGCATGATCGGTGCAGTCCCATTGAGTGCTGAATTTGGCGTCGATAGCCACTGCGCCGCGCGCACTTGGTCTTCAAAAGTCCTCTCCGCCAAGTGACTGACTGCAGCAATTCGGTCCAAACGTTCGGAGCCGACAGGATCAAGGTTCGTTTGCGCTCTCCGTCGTTTTTCCAGCGTCGAGATTGATGCATTGAACAGTGTTTTCAAGTGACGATCTTGAAGGTCGAAGACCAGGCGGAATGATTGAATGAGGTGAGCGGGAAACCCTATCTTGATTTGCTGAAGCCTTTCCGAATCTTGTAGTAACGCTAGATTGGCAATGAATCGCCAAAAGGCAGCGATCTCCGCCTCTCGACGCAGATCTTGCTTTTTTGCCGGACGTCGAAATGTCGTTGAAGTGCTCATCAACACTTTCTCC
>NZ_JBFUHY010000154.1:0-2055 GCF_056402155.1 Pseudomonas sp. P4_C1 | reverse complement strand
TGTGGCAACTGGACAGCCGGTTCGTAAAAATCCCTCAGCTATGGATCTTCGTACCGATCTATGGCCTGTTACTGCCGTTGATCCTTGTGCATGCCTGTGGCCATTGGGTGTCCCTGCTGTTGTGTTACGAGCCAAGGTTTCCTCGTTCCATTGAGGATGCAGGCCGCTGATCCCATGAAATCCGATTCAGCCAATTACTGGAGTTTCAGTAATCCCACCCTCCGACTCAGCGGCGCGGTGCTGCTGACCAACACCTTCGGTACCCGCCTGCTGCAAAGCAGCGCGGCGTCCAGGCTGGACGGCCCGCTCAACACCGCGCTGGCCCTAGTGTTCAAGGCGAGGCTGGGCCAACTGGGGGAGCAACTGCATTTCGAAAGCAGGACCATGCCGCTCAGCCAGGGGGTCAAGGCGAAAATAAGCCTGGCCGCCCACAAGAGCTTCGGCGACTCGCTGGCCGCGGGCGCCGCCGGGCCCATGCTGGAAGTGCGCTTGGGCAGCACCCTGGCCTTGCTGGAGGTCTGGAACCTGAAGCTGAAGGCAGAAAAGGCGGACAAAGGCACGCGCGAGTACATCGAGCTGACGGCCGCCATGCTCGCGGTGTCGGCGGTCGGGCTGGAGTTGGGGGCGGTGGCGGTGGGGTTGGCCGAGCGAAGTCATAACACGGCGATTCGCCAGGCCGGGCGGGTGATGGGGAGTCAGTTGAAGTTGATGGCGGGGGTGTTGGCGGGGGGAGCGGCGCTGATCGGCATGTCCTTTGACTTAAATGACGGAATTGGTGAAGTAAAGAATGACAATTTATCCCTTAGTGCTATCTATTTATCGCGAGCGACAGCCCAATTAGGAAACTCGCTATTTTCAACAGCCTTAGGGCTAGCAGTGGCAGCACCCTATTTGGAACGATTAATAAAAATACACGGGCGAAATCGTTTTCTAATATACACTTATCAAACATCCACACAATTAGCGTTGAGGATGGCATTTCTGCTCCGCTGGTGTATACGAATCAATATTGTGATTTTCGCCGCCACCGTAGCGCTCGAGATATTTCTTCCCGACGAGCTTCAGAACTACTTGAGCCATAGCACTTTTCGAAAAGATCGAGACAAAGGGACCCCGGAATCCGTAGAACAAGAGCTAAAAAACCTTCACAGAGCTGTCGAGGCGACCCTCTAATGTATTTTTTTGAATGGCTTATGTACGACGGGCGTGCGACGACTGATTACGAAGCATTGGCGAGAGAAACCGACCAACAAATAGCGAACGAAGAAAAGCTGCCGCCCATCCGGGTAACGCAACCGGTTTCCCAAGCGATTTCGGACAACGATTCGCTGTATGCCTATAATTTAACCTATATTGATGTGCGCACACCAAACGACGAAAAGCGCGGATTGATTACTTTAATTCCCGGCATTGGGGGAGCTTTATTAATATGGATGCTCATTGCAACAATTTACTATATCGGCGGAAATTACATATCATTATTTCTCGGTAACGGTGATCACCTGAATACCGTCGACTATATATTTATGTGGATCATTCCCGCCATACCTACAATCGCTCTGTATTTGTACATTAAATACATCTTCCCCTATTTGCGACTCGAAGCATTCACCGCCCGACGCCTGATCGTCCGCTTCAACCGCGTCACCCGCAAGATCTACCTGCTTCGCCCCAAACACCTGGGAGGCATTGTCGCCTTGGACTGGGACACCGCCGAAGTCTGCATCAACCCAAAGATGTCCGAACTGGACGGCACCGGAGGCTTCGTCATGCTGGGATGGGACAAAGAAACCCACTCCGTCCGTGACGCCGACGGCCATCTCAAGGACGACTTCGAAATCACCTTCGTGGGCAAGCCAACCCGTAACGCCTCCGAACTCTTGGCGTTCTGGGAATACATTCGGCGCTACATGGAAGAGGGTCCGGAAGCGGCGCCCAAACCCAAAAAACTCATCGGCAAATTCCCCTGGCCGTGGCGCTCTTTCATGGCCGTGTGGCAACTGGACAGCCGGTTCGTAAAAATCCCTCAGCTATGGATCTTCGTACCGATCTATG
>NZ_JBFUHY010000153.1:0-2499 GCF_056402155.1 Pseudomonas sp. P4_C1 | reverse complement strand
CAGTTCGCCGTGACCGTGGTCGATGACAATGGCAGCACCGCGACCGGTTCACTGGACGTCAACATCGTCGACGACCTGCCCAATGGCGTGGACGACAGCCATGCTTCAACGGCTTCGGAAACCCTGCTGACCCTCAACGGCAACGTGTTGAGCAACGACGTGCAAGGCGCCGACCGGGTGCTGGTCGGCGAAAGCGCCGGGCCGATCACCCCCGGCACCTTCACCGGCACTTACGGCACCCTGGTGCTGAATGCCAACGGCACCTACACCTACACCCTCAACACCAGCGATGCCGACTTCAAAGCCCTGCACGGCGGCGGCGACGGCAGCGAAACCTTCACCTACACTCTCACCGACTCTGACGGCGACACCAGCACGGCCAACCTGGTGCTGAATGTCTACAACAACGATGATCCTGTGGTCCTCAACGGCCTCAACGTGTATGGCGGTGAGCTGACGGTTTATGAAAAAAATCTCGGCGATGGCAGCAGCCCCAACACCTCGGCACTGACCCAGAGCGGGACTTTCACGGTGGCCGCGCTCGATGGCCTGCAAACCCTGACCGTCGGCGGCATTGCCGTGGTCASCGGYGGYGTGGCCRCCGGCTTCCCGCAATCGATYACCACGCCGCTGGGCAGCACCCTGACCATCACCGGGTTCAACGCGGCGACCGGGGTGATCAGCTACAGCTACACCCTGAATGACAACGAGGCGCACCCAACCGCCAACGGCGCCAACACCCTGCCCGAGCAGTTCGCCGTGACCGTGGTCGACGACAACGGCACCACCGCCACCGGCAGCCTCGACGTGACCATYGTCGACGACCTGCCCAGTGGCGTGGACGACAGCCATGCTTCAACGGCCTCGGAAACCCTGCTGACCCTCAACGGCAACGTGCTGAGCAACGACGTGCAAGGCGCCGACCGCGTGCCGCTCGGRGAAAAYGCCGGCCCSATCACYCCCGGCACCTTCACCGGCACCTACGGCACTTTGGTGCTGAATGCCAACGGCACCTACACCTACACGTTGAATACCAGCGATGCGGATTTCATAGCCCTGCATGGCGGTGGCAATGGCACTGAAACCTTCACCTATACGCTGACGGACGCCGATGGCGACAGCAGCACCGCGGACCTGGTGCTGCAGATCCACAACAACGATGACCCGATCGCGATTGGCGGATTGAACGTTGGGGGTGGCGAACTCACGGTCTTCGAGAAAAACCTCAGCGACGGCAGCGCACCGGATGCCACCGCACTGACCCAGAACGGCACCTTCACCGTCAGCGCGCTGGATGGCGTCACGAGCCTGACCGTGGGCGGCATCGCCGTGGTCAGCGGCGGCGTGGCCACCGGCTTSCCGCAATCGATTACCACGCCGCTGGGCAGCACCCTGACCATCACCGGGTTCAACGCGGCGACCGGGGTGATCAGCTACAGCTACACCCTGAATGACAACGARGCGCACCCAACCGCCAAYGGYGCCAAYACTTTGCCCGAGCAGTTCGCCGTGACCGTGGTCGACGACAACGGCACCACCGCGACCGGTTCACTCGACGTGACCATCGTCGACGACCTGCCCAATGGCGTGGACGACAGCCATGCCGGTACCGCCTCGGAAACCCTGCTGACCCTCAACGGCAACGTGCTGAGCAACGACGTGCAAGGCGCCGACCGCGTGCCGCTCGGCGAAAACAGCGGCCCGATCACTCCCGGCACCTTCACCGGCACCTACGGCACCCTGGTGCTGAACGCCAACGGCACTTACACCTACACGTTGAATACCAGCGATGCGGATTTCATAGCCCTGCACGGCGGTGGCAATGGCACTGAAACCTTCACCTATACGCTGACGGACGCCGATGGCGACAGCAGCACCGCGGACCTGGTGCTGCAGATCCACAACAACAATGACTCGGTGACGATTGACGGTTTGAATGTTGAGGGCGGCGAGTTGACCGTCTTCGAGAAAAACCTCAGCGATGGCAGCAGTCCGGACGTACCAGCCCTGACCCAGAACGGCACCTTCACCGTGACCGCGCTGGATGGCGTCACCACCCTGACCGTGGGCGGTATCGCCGTGGTCAGCGGCGGCGTGACGGCGGGCTTGCCGCAATCGATCACCACGCTATTGGGCAGCACCCTGACCATCACCGGGTTCAACGCGGCAACCGGGGTCGTGAGCTACAGCTACACCCTCAACGATAACGAAGCCCATCCGACTGGCAACGGCGCCAACACCCTGCCGGAGCAGTTCGCCGTGACCGTGGTCGATGACAATGGCAGCACCGCGACCGGTTCACTGGACGTCAACATCGTCGACGACCTGCCCAATGGCGTGGACGACAGCCATGCTTCAACGGCTTCGGAAACCCTGCTGACCCTCAACGGCAACGTGTTGAGCAACGACGTGCAAGGCGCCGACCGGGTGCTGGTCGGCGAAAGCGCCGGGCCGATCACCCCCGGCGTCGGCGAAAGCGCCGGGCCGATCACCCCCGGC
>NZ_JBFUHY010000152.1:0-2521 GCF_056402155.1 Pseudomonas sp. P4_C1 | reverse complement strand
GCATGCAGCCCACCTGCAAGGCCGGCGCGATGTACCCTCACCTGCTTAAAATCCTCGAAAGTATCAACCTGTGTCACGCCGGCCCACCCACGTTCGACCCCGGCCTGAAACCCGTGACCTTCAACATCTGCGCACCGGAATATTTCGAACAGTTGATCCTGCCGCGCCTGCTGAAACGCTTCGACCTCGCCGATCTTCCAGTGATGGTCAATGTGTTCAAACTCGAAGCCGATATCCCTGCCGAAGCGTTGCGCGAAGGCAGCCTCGACCTGGTGATGTGCTTCGGCCCGCACTTTCATCGCAGTCACGTCGACTTCAAATCCCGGACGCTGCTCGAAGACGATCTGGTGTGTGTTTTCGACAAACGCGCCACGCCGGCGGAACAACGCTTGAGTCTGCAAACCTATGTCGACCGTCGACACGTGTTCCCGACACCCTGGACGTCCGCCACCAACATGGTCGACGGCTGGCTTGCGCAGCAAGGACAACAGCGCCAGATCGTCGCACGCGCCAACAGCTACAGCGCAGCGCTGAAGCTGATTGCCGGCACCGACTATGCCCTGACCCTGCCCCGGCGCATCCAGCGACTTCTGGCCAACACAGACACCTTCAATCACTGTGAAGCGCCCAAAGGCTTGCCGGGTTTCACCCTCGACATGCAGTGGAATCAGGGTGCTGATCAGGACAGCGCCAACACCTGGCTGCGAGAGCAGGTGATCCAGACCAGCATCGAGCAGGAAACGGCCTGATACTCAGTTGTTGATGGYGGTCTTGCTGTAGGAATCGCGATCGATGTCGAGAATTTCCACGCACAACTGGACCTCAACGCCACTCGGCCACTCACACAGGCCCTGAACCACCTCCAGCAGGCTTTCGGAGAGCTGTTTCTTGATCTGTGCGGAACGACCACTCAACAGCGCCAGCTTCACATGCACGAATGCCCGCTCAGCCAATGCCGTGCCAACCTTGAATGTCTCGACCATGACCGCGCGGCTCTTGATGTCAAATTCGGCAGAAAATTGACCGGAACCCACCAACGTATTGTTCAACCGCATCAATGCCACATCGGCATTCAAGTCAGTCAGGTTGGCGGTGTATTCCATGTGCAGGTGAGGCATGAGTTGGTTCCTGTAAGGGGGGGGACGGATCGAACATATAACACAACGCCGCTGTTCATTCGGGCAGCGGCAAAACGGCACGCTCACTCATGAACGCCTCCAGACGCGAGCGCAACCAACGCTCGGCGGGGTCGGCGTCAACATGACTGAGCCAGACCATGGACAGGTCCAGGGTGGGTGTCTGGATTGGAAAGGGTTCCTTGAACAGCACTCCCGAGGCAGCCATCGCCTCGGCGGTGTAGTCCGGCAGGCTGGCAATCAGGTCCGTCCCGGCGAGCAGCGCTGGCAGCGAGCTGTATTGCGGTACAGAGAGCACCACATGGCGCGTGCGGCCGATGTCTGCCAGCCATTCGTCGGCATAGCCACTGACGTTGGCGGTATGGGACACCAGCACGTGCGGTCGCGCGCAATATTCATCGAGGGTCAGCGGTGTGTCGCAGGCATCGGCGCGCAATATGCTGGGCTGGATGTGTCGCAGCAACTTGCGCTTGGCATTGGCCGGCAAGCCACGGGTCTGGCTGATCCCCACCGTGATATCACCAGACGCCAGCAAGTCGGGAATCCGCCAGTAATCGACATGCTGCACCACAAACACCACGTTGGGCGCTTCCTGGCGCAAGACTCGCAGTAATGGCGGCAACAGACCAAACTCGACATCGTCAGACAGACCGATGCGGAACGTCATCGTACTGCTGGCCGGATCGAAGTCATGGGTCAGACTCAAGGCCACGGACAAGGAGTCCAGCGCCGGCGACAGATGCTTGATGATCTCCTCTGCCCGCGCTGTCGGCTCCATGCGATGGCCGACGCGTATGAACAGCGGATCATTGAACATCGCACGCAAGCGGTTGAGCGCCGAACTGATGGTCGGTTGGCCGAGAAACAGCTTCTCCGCCACCCGAGTGACATTGCGCTCGAGCATCAGCGTTTCGAATACCACCATCAGGTTGATATCCGCCTTGCGTAGTTCGTTGCGATTCATCCACTGCCCCCGATGTCCAAATCTGCTGACAGTTTAGGTAGCTGGTGCGACTGCCGTCTATCCGACTCAGTCAGCACGCAGGTCTCGCCTCACAATGAGGCCCGCATGATAGCCACGCACCGAGCGATTGCATAGAAATCCAGTAGCCGTGGCTTTCCTGCGGACAAAAACGAAACCCCTACCTGCGTGCGCAGATAGGGGTTTCGGAATTTAATCTTGACGATGACCTACTCTCACATGGGGAAACCCCACACTACCATCGGCGATGCATCGTTTCACTGCTGAGTTCGGGATGGGATCAGGTGGTTCCAATGCTCTATGGTCGTCAAGAAATTCGGGTACTGAACCGTTTTTCAACGTTTCAGCAAATTGGGTATGTGACAGCTTTCGGTGTTTTGTGAGCGTCGAACTTTCGGTTCAT
>NZ_JBFUHY010000151.1:0-2895 GCF_056402155.1 Pseudomonas sp. P4_C1 | reverse complement strand
ATTGCAATAGCCTTACGCAGTCAGGTCAAAAATCCGCTGCGCCGTCCGGCCATCAATCGTATGGCGCCAGATGGCGATGTGCTCTCGACCGGCCTGTTCGTCCCGGCGCTGGGCTGAAATACCTGTTCCGCTCTGCTCGAGGGTTTTGAGATGACCGCCCTTGTCCATGAAGTTCAACGCAAGGCTGTCGTTCTTTTCGTAGTGGAAATGGGCATGCCACAACGGCTCTCCGGTGTGGCTGTCATTGAGTGAGTAAATGTCGAGAAAGTGTTTTTCCTTACCTTTGCCACGCGCCACTCGGTTATGGGTTTTCACCGCGCTGATGTGCCCCGCGCTGATCAAGTACGCCAGTCGGTCCGCACTCAGAAAGGTTTTGTCCTTGTAGAGCCGGATGCGGATGTCCTCGCCTTCCGTGCGTAGACGCTGACTGTCGTGCCTCAGGCGCTGGACGAGGCCGTCGATAGTCTCCCCGGTCGGATTTGGAGCGTGTTCGAGCTGTCGGGCCAGATCGTCGAGCGTTTCGGCCTTGCCGCCGAGAAATTCGACGATATTGGTGGCGTTGCGTTTGGCCCGTTCATCCCGCCTGGCTTTGCTCAGGTGCACCTCGAACCGGTCCAGCCGCCGGGTGGCTCGTGCCATCAGCTCGGGCAGCGCTCTGGTTTGTTCGGAGCGTATTCGATGCCATTCTCCCTCCCGCTTTTCGTAGGTTCGCAAAACCTGCGCCGAGTTGTTGGGATCGATCACGTCGATCAGCTCTTCGCCCGTCACGGTGCGACGCGGTTGACCGACACTGATCTTGTAGACACCGTGGTGTTTGGCGCGAAACATTCGTCTGGGCTTGGGAGCGGGCCCGGTCCTGTTTTGTGGCGGGATGAAGTCGAAATCAATCGACTCATCCTGTGCCGATCGCGCCGAGGTATTTTTCCGGTCTCGGTGTTCGCGCGCTATTTGATGTTCGACGGCATTTTCGAAGGCCTGGATGGCTTCTGTAATTTCTCGCCGAGAGTTGGCTTGTGGGGAGTCTGGCGGCAGGTCGAGATGCTCATACGAATCCCTGGTTGCCGCGCTTTGGTCGAGCAGACCGGTCAGCGCCGCAATGCGAGCATCAGCGGGAATGCTCTCGATCCCGCGGAATGCGGTCGCGACCTCGATAAAAGAGTGCGCCAATTGCACCGCTTCGAAGTCACTGTTATTTGGGTCGTCCGTCAGCAATCGGCTTCGGGCTTCGACCCAGCTGGCGGTTACTTCGTGAATCTCCTTCGCGTCATAACCCAGGGCAGTCAACTCGAGCTCCGAGGAGCGCGACTTTTTCTGAATCTCATGCGCAATTTTCTCGCTCTTTTCCAGGAGGTTGCGTTTATTCATCAGGTAGTCGGCGGTGGCCCGATAGGTAGTCGGGTCATTGGCTGGCCGAATTTCCAGGGATCTGCGCACATCCATGGCAGCAATGAGCCGGTCGTAAGCTGCAAGGTTAAGCTCCCGAAGTTCATGCAGTTCGTTTCTATAGACGCCGTTTGCTTTAACAAGAATCAGCCAATCGTGTTCGTCGACGTACTTGGTGACCATATTTTCCAATAAAGCGAGTTCTCGGCGAATTTGCACTTCCAAAAGTATCAGAGCCGTTCTTTCACCTTCCGTGCCGACAGTTCTATCCCAGCTAGACGTCAGTTGAAGTCTCTTCTGTCTGGCCGTCTCAAGTATGGCGGCCTCTGTATACAATTGCGCTATTCCCGCGGCAAACTTGTTTTGCACGGTATTTTCTCTTCCCGCCCGCATTCCGCCCGCGCCAAAGACAGCGATTCCCACCCAGCCGTTCTGCCTGTCGAAAACAATCGGCTCTGACCTCCCGGGGCGCGTCGCGACATACAGGTTGTGGTCGTCCAGGGCGATGGGATCCTCTGCCCGGATGATGCGCATCACCGGAGCCTGCGGCGAGGAGGCCTCAAGGTCATGCAGGACCTGGTAGGCGCGGTTCTGGATGACCGCGTAGAGTTTGCCATTGTGCCGATAGAGCCCGTCGCTGCCCGGTTCGACGCCGGTGAAGTCCAGACTCGTGCGAAAGGCTTCCAGGCGGGTATTGGTCAGCGGGTAGGTCGTTGGCTCAACGTCATCCAGCGAATACCAGAGCGTGCTCTCGGGATCGCGCACGAGCACCGGGCCTGACGCTTGCAGTTCGCTCGGCAGTTTGGCCCGGTACAGGCCGGTGTCCGGATCCGCAGTGATATGTACGATGCCACCACCCGGCACATCGACATACTGGCGTCCCTTGAACGTTCTGAAACCCAGGGCGTCGGGTGCGGGAAGCTGAGCCGCCGAGGCGAGCCAATAATGCTCCAGCGGACGCGGTGTCGACGGGAGGGCAGGCACTGGAGCGGAAGGTAACTCGCTGGCCGTTACGGGCGGTGCTGGCGTGATGGCATCGAGGTCGACATTTCCCGGTGTCCCGGTCCCCTTGGGAGGGATTCGTGGATTCGTCGTGACTGGCAAGCCGAAATCGATACGCGGCAGGGTGTCGGGCAACGGGGTGTGTCCGTCCGAGGGCAGCTTGGGATGGGGGTGGACATCGACGGTGACTATGCTTTTGGGTGGCGGTTTGGGTGACATGGTTTTCATCCTTGAGCGGTTGCCGCATCGGCCTCCATGAACGGGATGCTGAAGGGGCATTCGGCGTCATTGCCGGTTTTTTGATTGACGGTTTCGTGGAGCCTCTATTGGTTCGCGATTTTTTTAGCAGGAAAATCACGGCGAAGAGCGGTACATATATATTCAACAGCGATCGGCCGGCGCGCACCGCCGGCCAATTGCAATAGCCTTACGCAGTCAGGTCAAAAATCCGCTGCGCCGTCCGGCCATCAATCGTATGGCGCCAGATGGCGATGTGCTCTCGACCGGCCT
>NZ_JBFUHY010000150.1:0-2900 GCF_056402155.1 Pseudomonas sp. P4_C1 | reverse complement strand
GGCGGAAGACGACAGCGGCCAGATCAGCCCGCTGGGACCTTCGTTCGGCAAAGCCATTGCCGACGAAGAGTGGCATGGTTACCGCTTCCGTATCCTCGATGGCCAGGGTCCTTCGGCACCGGGTGGCGCCTACAGCTACCTCATCGGTGACAAGATGAGCCGGGGCTTTGCCCTGATCGCCTGGCCGGCGAAATACGATGACACCGGGGTGATGAGTTTCATGATCAGTCATGAAGGACAGGTGTTCGAGAAAGACCTGGGGCCCGGTGGTGAAAAACTGGCGCAATCGATGAAGCGCTTCGATCCGGATGACAGCTGGAAAGAGGTGGCTGAAGATCAAGCGCCGCAGGAGTGACCGGGGGCGTCACCGACCTGCTGCCGACGCTCTGAATCGCTGGGGGATCTTATCTGGACCAACAGGACGAATCGGTCTTCGTTCCCCGAATTTTCGTTACAGGAGGGTTGTTCCAGCTGGAATCCACAACGATCAAGGACTTTTCTTGAGCCCACATTTTCCTTGTAGGCAAAGGCAACCAGTTGCGTAAGCCCCCAGCGCATCCGTGCCTCCTGGACCAGATGCCTCAGCGCCAGCGTGGCCAGCCCCTGCCCGCACGCGCTCTGAGCAATCCGATAGCCGACTTGCGCAGAACGGGTCGATGAGTCGATGCTTTTCAGATTGGCTCGACCGACGATTCTCTGATTGGAATCCTCTATGACAAACGGGTGCCAGGCGCCAATGGCAAAATCGGACAAATAGCTTTCTATGTGATCGGCGACACCCTGCAACGAGTAAAAAGCAGGGTCGCGCGCATCAATATGGGATTCGAACCATTCACGGTTATGGACTTCGAATGCCAGCAACGCTTGAGCGTCAGTCTTTTTCAGCTCGCGAACGCTAAACGATTCCATTCATCACCTCTCCTGAGTCTTGTGCCGAAAGGGCCCAAGTTTATCTCATACCTGAATAACCTTGCCGGGCCGAGCAATCCCCCCTCTCGAATCCGAGCGACTTGCTCATCACTCGTGAAGGCGACACGATTTCGAAAAAAAGTCGCAAGCCCCGCTACGCTTCAGGGCTTGCGACTCTTTGCTATACGTCCCTCAAGCTCCCGGGACGTTTTCTACGGTATGCCTGCCATGTTCATTGCCGAACGTGCAGGTTTAGTTCGATACCTCATCCGGGGCATCCAGGGCGTCAGCCACAGCCTCTCTGGCTTCCCTCGCCTTGGCTTGGGCAGCCTCTCTGACTGCGCTCACCTCGGCTTTGGCAGCGTTCCTGGCTGCAGCTACGTCGGCCTTGACGGCGTCCCTGGCTGCAGCTACGTCGGCTTTGGCGGCGTCCCGGGCTGCAGCTACGTCGGCTTTGGCGGCGTCCCGGGCTGCATCTGCGCCCGCTACGCCAGCAGCTTTTGCAGCGTCCCGTGCTGCATCCGCATCAGCCTTGGCAGCGTCCCTGGCTGCATCTGCGGCATCGTTGTCATTGGCATCGTCGTTGTCACGCGCATTGCCGGGACCTCTGTTCCCGGCCACGCCACCATGGTCATCGTCGTTGTCATGCGCAATGCCGGGACCTCTATTCCCGGCCACTGCGCCATGGTCAGCGTCGTTGTCACGCGCATTGCCGGGACCTCTGTTCCCGGCCATGCCACCATGGTCATCGTCGTTGTCATGCGCAATGCCGGGGCCTCTATTCCCGGCCACTGCGCCATGGTCAGCGTCACCGCGCCCCGGGCCGCCATTGCCCGCAGCGCCAGCACCTGCACCGCCATTGCCTGCAGCGCCATGACCTGCACCGCCATTGCCTGCAGCACCAGCACCTGCACCGCCATTGCCTGCAGCACCAGCACCTGCACCGCCATTGCCTGCAGCACCAGCACCTGCACCGCCATTGCCTGCAGCGCCATGACCGCCGCCATCTCCATGGCCGCTACCAGCGTTACCGCCTCCGCCGTCACCACCGTGACCGCCGTGACCACCACCGCCTCCGCTACCACCATCTTTGGCATACGCGCTGGAGAAACTTGCGATGTAATCGGGTACCAGGACAGTCGATGCCGACAGGACCCCGCCGATTGCCAGAGCCAACAAAGTTTTCTTGAGCAGCATGATGTACCTCCGCTTGGCGTTGCGTCGTCACCTCCGTATCGAACGCAATGTCCAGTTGAGTTCCCGGCCGCCCACTGGAGCGGCCGGGCAACCGGCACGGTCATAAATGTGCAGCAACCACGAGCAACTGTGGCATCCGCACGATCCTTGAGAGCCGGTTGGCATCATTGTGTGGGAAGCATTCCCACAGTTTTTTTCGATAAGTGCATTCAGCCCGAGTTCAACAAAAGAGCATCAGGACCGACGAACGGATTGCACAGAAACTTCAACCTGACCCAAATGGTAAAAACCGGCACGACGATGGGTACCGGTCACCTGCAACATCAGCCCTTCATTTTTTTATGGAAACAATCGTGGCTCTACCGCCCTCCAGCCGAAAGGAAAACGATACAGGGTCTCCAACCTCCAGCCCTTTCAGTTGATCTTCCGTCACTGAAAAGGCCATGGTCATTGGCGGCCACTGCACTGCTGGAACGGCGCCATGAGCGAGGGTCACCGTATGCTTCGCGGGATCGATCGCCTTGATCGTACCCTCGGCGCTGGCGACAGGAGCCGGCTTCGACTCCTGCTTCATTTCCATGTCGCCCATACCTTCCATTTTCATTCCTGGCATGTCCTGCGCGTAAGTAGAAAGCGACAACACAACGGCGGTGCTTGCGACTGCAACAAGGGTCAGTTTCATACGATTTTTCCTTTAAGGGTTTGAGGTTCGATAGTGAGCTGCCGACGACGCATCAAGCGATAGGCTGCCGGAATGACAAACAGGGACAGTAAAGGTGCCGTGACCATACCGC
>NZ_JBFUHY010000149.1:0-3237 GCF_056402155.1 Pseudomonas sp. P4_C1 | reverse complement strand
GGCCAGAGGCATACCTTTTCGGCTTTAGCGTCGGGTCGCATCATGACGTACTGGCTTCTGAGAGAAATCGGGAGCATAGCTCGGGGATCAGCTGTCAGCTTTGAATGTGGTGTTGATGGATCGCATACGCTCTATCAAACCTGTGGATGGCTCGAAAAAAGCTGATGGGTATGGGCGAGTTACGCGTGTAATAGGAAAAAATTGACTGAAAAACCCGACAAGGTGTTGCGCATGTGACGTTATCGCGATAAATAGCGCTGAACGGCATGGAATACTCAACTTGCCGCTCGGTTGCGGCAAGTTGATCGGAGCTTCCTTAGGTATCGACATCGACAAAAACACGTTTCACTTGCATGGCCAAGATGCGAAGGGATATCAAGTATTCCGCAAAAATGAACCGAAGACAATTGATCTAGTGACTGGCGGTTCTTATTGATTGGCCTGGTAAGTTATTGCTTTGGGCCACCAGGCGAAATTGATCGCCCTACAACATGTAAAGCCGGTTGTCATGGGTAACAGGAACGACTTACGCGTAATGCCATCTGCACCTTTCGCATACGCAGCGATCTTTATGTCCATGAGTGGTCTTCATGACTGCACCGGATAGAATGACCTTTTGGCTAGCGAACCGCAGAACACTCAGATCCACCTGATGGCTGTCTATGAATTGCGCGAGGCGTTCGGCACAATTTATTGAGGAAACTGTTGGCGTTTCTTTTGTTGGATTTTAAGTTTTTCTTTGATGACCAGCCAAATGAAATTACTATTGGTAGTAAGATAGCGTCTCCACATTCGCCCGGGCTCTTGGGTTAATCGAAAAAACCATTCAAGACCGGAGTTTTGCATCCATAAAGGGGCGCGTTTCGTTTTTCCTGAAAGAACATCAAATGAACCGCCGACGCCCATTAAGATAATTTTGCGGTGAATGTTTTTCTTTGCATAATTGACGAACTCTTCTTTTTGTGGTGAAGGTGTTCCGATAAAAACTAATTCAGCTTCGCTGGCTGCGATTATTTCAATAATTTCTGGCCATTCATTCTTCGTGAAGTATCCATTTCTGTAACCAGCTACAATGTTTTCTGGAAAAGTGCTCGTTATTTCTAAGGCAAGCTTTGATACTACGTCTTCGTTGGCACCCAGAAGAAAAATCTTTTTTCTTCTGAAGTGAGATTCTTTAATTAGTTCCGAAAGCAAATCACATCCAGTCACGCGTGGTAACTTTATGCCTTGCAAAAATCGTATAGCGTAAACAATTGACATGCCGTCTGCGTTTATTATATCCGCCTCGTTTAGAGCAGTGTGTACATCAGCGCTCTTGTATTTGAGGCATGCCTTGAAAGCGTTCATGTCCTCCCTCACTATGGGGTGCGAGGTATGCGACTCAGAAAATAAGTACTCAACGGTGCCCTTCATATCTAATGTTGAGATATTCACGCCAAAGGCATTTATTGATTTGGTAGAGTTGTTCATTTTGACATAACCTGTCTATAGGCGCTTAAATATCTATTCCCCATCTCTTCAAGAGTAAAGTATTTTTGATAGTGATGAAGTGCTTGAGAAATTATTTTTTCTTCATTGACTTTTCCATCAATAGCACCTTCCATAAGGTCTGCTAATGTTTCAGGAGAATTAGGTTCGAACATCAGGCCATGCTGTTTGTCTGTGAATAACTCCCGCATTCCACCAACATTAGAAGCGAGAACTAGCTTTTTATAAGAGAAAGCTTCAATTGGTTTTAGTCCCGCCACTTTTTGAGTAATGGGTAAATCCCGGCGAGGCAAAACTATACAGTTTATTTTTGAGTAAGCCGATCCAATATCCGAGTATTCAATGCGGCCATGAAATTTTATGTTGGAATTAAGACCTAATCCTTCAACCATTTTCTGAAGAGAATCTCTCTCTTTTCCCTCACCATAGATGTTCACGGAGAAATCGTCTCTTCTCTTGGCGAGAATAGCGCTAGCTTCAATAAGCGTTTCTAGCCCCTCGTAATAGACGATTGAACCAATATAACCGAAAGAATAAGTTCCGCGCCTTAAAGGCTGCTGTTCGCTAGGCGGCGGGACGCAATTATGAATCGTTTGGTTGTTACGAGGGGCAGTTTTAAAATAATGGTCTCTTATTCCGTTCGATACAAAAAATACATAACTGGAACAAGTGCCTGTAAAGTATTCCAAATACTTAATAAGTTTTTTTTGCAGTGAGATGAATGCGCCACCACTGATGTCGTCTTCCCAAGTGGAGCGCATTTCATATACAACTTTCTTATTCAGGATAAATCCTGAAATAAGAGCGGGAATA
Organism: Pseudomonas sp. P4_C1; assembly: GCF_056402155.1. Taxonomy (NCBI): domain Bacteria; kingdom Pseudomonadati; phylum Pseudomonadota; class Gammaproteobacteria; order Pseudomonadales; family Pseudomonadaceae; genus Pseudomonas; species Pseudomonas sp. P4_C1. The sequence continues at coordinate 936 of NZ_JBFUHY010000149.1, read as the reverse complement.
CCCATGGCAAATGTAGCGTGCGCATGAATCACGTCGGGATCTTCTTTTCTGCAAATATCAATAATTCTTTTTGTGAAAGGTATTATTGAAAATGCTCTCCCAATACGTTCTAGTAATGTTCGTTGATTTTTAACGCCGTCAACTTCTTTCCCTGGTCCGCAGCGGTAGTATGTTACGTCATTGTTTGACTCGATATCTGCATTACTATCTAAGCTTTTTTGAAATGGCGAACTAATAACAAAGCTTGATATGCCCGACATTTTCTGTGCTGATAATATATTTTCCAGTCTCGATACTGAGCCGCAGACCGATGGCCATGTTTGATGGGATACATGACAAACTTTCAATTTGTGATTTTCCATTGTTGCAATGGCTCTCGTTTGTTCATCAGATAAAAGGAAAGGATGTATATAGCTAGTGCAGGATGGTATGCAATTGGGAATGTGAGCATGATTATTCCACAAAATATAATAGATGCTGTCTTTGCTCGATCTGGTGCGTCATATGAGGCAAGCCTTAGCAAGGCTAAAACATAAATTATCGAGAATATTCCGATTTTTACGTATAGGGTTATATATGTCGAGTCTACTGTGTTGTTCCTAGTATCAAGATTCTGGTAATCAAACCAAGGAATTAAAAATGTTGTGCCTAGTCCAGATCCGAAAATGTAATTGCTAAACTCATAATTGTTGATGTGAGCCATTGCCGGAGAGAATCTTGTAGTTAGTTGAGTTAAAATTCCAGATAGACTTAAGGCGCTTGTAATTCGTTCAATTCCTAAATTTATTGCGATTTGCACACCAGTGAATAACATGGCGATAGATAAAAATGCTGCTTTGATAAAAGTGACTGGATTTTTAATGTTGGACATGACTACAGACAAAAGGACAGCAATGATAAAAACTCTATAACCTGAGATCAAAACCACTACAAGGC
>NZ_JBFUHY010000148.1:0-3458 GCF_056402155.1 Pseudomonas sp. P4_C1 | reverse complement strand
GCAGTACGTCGAGCCCCAACTCGCACAAAAGGGTTGCCAACATCCCGATATTTGGTTGTTACGCGGTGATGAGGCTTTCAGCCACCTACGGGCGGCAATCTCAATAGAATGGCTTAACCGATTTCCTGATTTGGCGCTCGGATCGCTTGATACACTTTTTGAAATTGCGGCCGAGTTCGGTGATCGCGATGCCCTGCAAAAAATCATCGCAGAGCGTTGCTCAACTTTCATGTCCGCGTGGCCCAGCCCGACAGGCGATRAAGGCCTCGGAAAAAGGCGCGCTTTTTGGTTCGTGCGAGCATTTTATTTTTTAGAGGAGACACCTGAAACATACTGGAATTGGCTAAAAGCCGACAAGGACACTATATTTTTGCTTAATGACCGCTCTGGGCGATTCAACCATGGTGAACACTCCCATTGGCCCAAGCTTACATTAAGAAAAGTGCAGGCTGTTCTAGAGGCCTTTATTGACAAATGGCCGAAGGTTGACCTACCGAGCCATTGGGGTACGGGAAGCCCCAGCGAAGAAAATGCATACCGATTTTTGACGGAAGTCGTTTGGTTAATAGATTTAGATGACTCCGATGACGCCGTCCGTGTCCTTGATCGCCTTCTTGCTGATCCAAAGTTCACAGACATGTACAACGATCTGAAAAGCATACGTGCCGGCAAAATCGCTCAGAAAGCGCTGAGGGATTTCGAACCACCGACGCCAAAGGAAATCGTCGATCGACTGGATCGCGACATGGTGGTGAATGTTGAGGGCTTGCGCCAACTCGTCCTCCAAGAACTTCAAGATTTTCAGAAAGCAATAAATGGTGGTGAATTTAACTCCGCGGATCGATTTTACGACAATGGTAAGCACTTGAACGAAGTACGAGCTACCGAGATCATTGCTGAACGTCTCAACCTAATACTCGAACCGCAGGGCATCGCGATTACGCCGGAGCACCAGTTGAAGAGTGCTAACCGCAGCGATTTCACGGCGACCAAATTGATTGGCGGTAAAAGACGGCTACTTGTGACAGAGGTAAAAGGTCAGTGGCATAGAGAGCTATACACTGCCGCGGCGGCGCAATTATATGCGCGCTACTCCATCCACCCAGACGCTGAACACCAAGGCATTTATCTTGTGATCTGGTTTGGCCGAGATGTGAACGTCGCAGGAATTAAAAACCGAAATATCAACTCCGCTCAGGAGCTGAAAAGCAGCATCGAGAAAACGATGCCGCCAGAGCTAGCTGGACTAATTGATGTGTTCGTTCTGGACGTTTCTAAGCCCTTAAATACAGCAATGAAAGATCGAACCGAAGGCTGAACGCAGCTGGCCTAGAAGACACCAAACACCGCACTCTGAATGCGCCTAGTTTCGAAGACAGGCGGAATGACCGCTTGGGTTGTCGCTGCCTGTCGCCACGGTCAGCTTCGAGTCGATTCTGTTGAAAAAGTCGGCTTCCCCAAAATGCTCGAATACTGGTGGGCGAAAACACCTCTTTTGCACGCTGCTACGTAAAATCCGAGTCCGGAAGCCTCTGCCAAAAAGTAAAGATTTCAATCTCGGACGCGTACTTTTCCGATGCGCAAACCATGGCCGACTTTTTCAACAGAATCGGCCAAACGCGGACATTTAGTTCAGTGTGCTTCGCCGAGCGCTACACCCTAGAAATTATATTTATCGAGTCGACGCTTAAAAGCTTCTGCGGATCCCTCCATGATATCGAGCACTGCGGTCGTGGTATCTGTCTGATCGAGCCCACCCGCGGCAAGCCTAGCGCCTCGACCCTGTGCAACCTCCAAGGCATATACCAGGTCCGTGTCGGCATTCACCGGCAAGTTGGCGTTATGCGTGGCCAAGATTAACTGACGCTGGTTCTTCACTTGGCGCAGCAGTGGCACCAACTCTCGATAGATGAAATTGGAATCCAATTCGTCTTCTGGTTGGTCAATGATGATTGGCCCCTCCCCTTTGGCCAACAGCAAATTCAACACCGCCGTGTTTCGCTGCCCTTCTGACAAGGCATTGCTCTGCACGCTTCCCACCAACGTTCGATCCGCCCGGTACAACTCAATATCGACTCGCTCTTCAACCCGGGTTAGCCGGGCATTGCGCCATTGATGCTTTTGTTCGTTGAAGTAGAGTTTTAGCTCTGCCTTATACTCCAGCAGGGGTAACGGCAGCTGACGATCTTCAGCAAGGACTTCTCGAATATGCAGCCAGGGCGAATCAGCCTCGGGCTGAACTTCTTTCAGGTGTTGCAGAAAACTTTCAAACAACACCTTGCCAATGTGCTCCCATGCCCGGCCTAACCGACTGCGACCATCGGGCGCCATGAGGTTCCATGCTTGAAGAAAGCCTTGATCATCCGCCATTTGCTGAATCAACACGCGAATAGAGCCTCGAGCCTTGTCACTGATCTCTGCGGCAACACGCTGGCGAAGCGTAAACTGACGAACCCACAGCAGGCTCATGTCGTGTAACGCCGCACTCAGGCGGTCGCGTTGCGGAGCCAGTACGTCCAGGCGCTTTTTCTTGTCTTGCAACGATTGCTGTTTGGCCTGACGAGCCTTGTCAATATCCTGCAACCGCGCGACATCTTGTGGTTGTAGACCCCGTTCACGACAAGCGGATAAAAAGACTTCTTTGGTGCCATCCAGCGCCGCCGAGATTTGATCCCAACCGTCCCCTTGTTCAAATAATTGGGTCGCGTCTTGGCACATCTGCTGCGCAAGCGCCGCCACCTGTGTCTGGTAGCTCTGCCTAAGCGCAGCGGCCTCTTGAGTCAACGCATTGAACCAATCGGCCCTGGGCCATGCCTCAACCCGTCCGTCATTCAAAATGCCACGAGAAGACAGCTCACCAGCCAGCGTGCTCAAGCGATTGATATCCTCAGTCACTTGGCTTTTGACCTGTTCGACGTAACGCCGAGCAGTTTCCGCTCGCTGGTAAAGTTGAGCCTCCTCCAACACCTCACTGCGAGCTTGCCACTGGCGGTTTAACTCCTGGAGCTCTTGATTGAGGACCTTGACCTCCGTGTTCAAGGCGCTGAGCTGATCCATGGCCGCGAACAGTTGTTGGATCTCGGCATGCAAAGTGTCTTCTTGACCTTTCAGTCCTTGTAGCTCTGCTGAGCAGGCCTCATCAATCATCGTCAGCAGACTGCCGCCACCATGGACACCGGTTAGCTCACTGATTTGCTGCTGACTGTAGAACTGAACGGGTAGCTGTTGCAGGTAYACCGCGAGGTCGTGGGCTTCCCCTTGCAGCAGTGCATGCCCCTGCTGCGGCTTCAGCGAGATAATATCGACCTGACCTGGAACACTTTCCCAGCCCACCTGAATTTCAGAGTCATCGGTGTAGGTGGCTTTTACCCGATCGAACTTCGCACGCGTCGAGTCCGAGAAGGTATCGCCTTGATCCCGGCCGAACGCGAACCTAAGGAGTTCCAGCGCCGTAGACT
>NZ_JBFUHY010000147.1:0-3570 GCF_056402155.1 Pseudomonas sp. P4_C1 | reverse complement strand
GGGGTGGATGATGCCTATGCGCAAGCTATCAATTCTGTTTTGAACTACAACGCTGCCATAGAAAAGCTCCGCTGGAGCATTCTTGAGCACAACGCTGACATGGACGGTCATCATGAAGCTACTTTGCTGACCACTGACAAAGACATTGATGACCTATTCGATAGCCTGTGAATCTAATAATTCGCTCCCTTGAAGTGCCGGAACGGTTCAAAAAAGCACTAGCTAAGCTGCCCGAAGATATCAAGGAATTGGCTAAGCAGGCACTGAAGGATCTGAAGCGGAACCCTCAACCAGGATACCTAAAGCTGGAAAAGCTAAAGGGTTATCGCAGGCCTGATATCTATACCATTCACTTCACGGGCAACAATTCTCACAAAATGAGTTTTGAGCTGGTATCCGACAAGGCCGTCATGCGAAATATCGGAACGCACAAGCTTATTGATAGAAATCCATAGCCCGGCCCAGTGCCGGGCTTTTTCATTCGGGACTCAGATCGTCGATGGATTGATACCGATCAATTTCAGCGACTGACGCAAGGAATCGTCCAGTTCGATTTCGCCTGTAGTTGAAGCCGCTTGGTTGATTCCGACTGTGCGATAGATAAGGGTTTTACCTGTCACCATCTGCCGCAGAATCTCCTTCGCTTTTTCGCCACCCGTGACAGTGTAGGGGCTCATCATTTTGTACATACTGTCCATGCTTTGAGCCTGGGCCTTCTTGATTATCTCTGCTTGTTCGGCCGCCAATCCAAGCGCAATTTCCGGCGCCGCGGGAACCATTGAGATTGGCGTTTCCTGAGGGGTGATCGTCCACGCGTCGTTCTGATCAATCCTTAGCTGAATTGTGCCGACGGGGATTTTGAAACGACCGCCTGACATGAGCCCCACATAGACTTCACCGCCCTCCTTCCTTACCACTGGGTAAAACTTGAGCGAGCTGGTGATGATTGAGGTTCCCGCTGAATAGTCCCCGGTGGTCACCATGGTCGTGGTTTGGTCAGTGAACTTGTCCGTACTGCCAGTGGCTTTCCATACAGACCCTGCGCACCCACTCAGCATGGTGGCGATAACAAGAACAGCAATTCCTTTCATAACCTTCTCCAATGCAGTAGTGGAACGACTTTAGCAGAGTCATTGGTTTTCGATTGCCAATCTCCCTGCGCCTCGCCGATCGTGGTCCAGCACTGGGCTTTTCGTATCTGCCCTGTCACACCTTCGTCACGCCTACCAAGCACAATGCATTCAGCCAAAGGGATTTGGCCCATCCACAAAGAGCCCGGCCGACGCCGGGCTTTTTCGTTCCTGCGACATACTTTTCACGAAGCGCTCACAGAATGGAGCGCAGATTGAACGGACAAAAGGATTTGACCCCGTCCAGAAAGCCCGCCACTGAGCGGGCTTTTTTACGCCATTCAGAAAGGCGCCGGCTCCTCCACCGCTTCCAGCTCGTCGACCTCAATCACGCGGTCTTCCTCCGCACTTGCTTCCCACCTCAGCGTCACCGACTCATCGTCGTTGAATGTCATGTCTAAGCCGTCCGTCTCGGATAGCAAGCTCATCACCTCCTCCCACTCTCGCTCACCGTCCGTGTCCAGACGGTGGATGGTCACCCAGCGCTGAGTCTGCGCGACCGGGTGGTTGATCATCGAAGATACGCGTAGGCCAAGCTTTTCAATTCCGCTGATCTCCTGTCGCTCTACTGGTTTTGCTTGCGTCTTCGCCTTTGCCATCCCGCCCCCTAATTACTGTATATACATCCAGTTAATGTAAAGCATACCGTACGGTCAGCAAAATTAAATTAACCATCGGTATTGACGAGCAAATATACCGATGGTTAACTACGGCCATCGCAGCAACACAGCCACTGCGAAGGGCCTTAAGTCCGCTGCTCTTTAACAGTCAGCGCAACAAACAACAGACCGCATTGCCTCTACCGGCGACCGGCGAGCAGACAGGCACGAAAGCCTGCCAACGACAGGAACACCCTGTACGGCTGCTCGATGGTGAAGCGCCAAAACCGTGTGAACGACCCGGCAAGCAATGCGCCCCGCCCCTCCGGCGGCAATAGGACGTAAAGCATCACTGCTGCACCTTGGCGACAGGGTGCATCGGGATGTAATCCCTACCCAGAGGAATCGCCATGAATCAAACCATCAGACAGAGCCAAGCCATTCTCCAGGGATTGCGTCTCCGGACATCACTCGAAACCAGCACCATGTATCAAATGATCGGCCGCGACGAACCCGTCCGCGCACCGCGCTACAACGTCGTACCCCGAGGCAGCAACACCTTCGTGGTAATCGATCGCTCCACTGGCACGCCAAAGGGTGAACGGTTCGGACACGTCAACGCCTGCCAGTACGCACAGCAGCTCGAAGAGAACGCTGACTTCTTCGCTTCAACTCGGTCAGCAGCCAAGCACTTCGCTGGCTGGATGTTGCGGTGGACCTTAGTGCTCGCGGCAATCCTCTTGGGCTTTGCCTACTACGGAGCTGGTCGTTGAGGCGCATCAACAATCAGATACGCCAGCGCCTTCGTCAGTCGCAATTCAGTCTTCCCCCTAGCGGCCTATTGGCCATCCCGGAGAAACAGCCATGTCCACCCCTACCGATACCGCAGAGTTCCTTGAAGAGCTAAACGGCGGCGCTTTCGCCAGCCAAATCGGCCACGCCCTTTCCGAAGTAGCCGCGGGGGTCGTTGACCACGGAAAGACCGGCAAGCTGGTTATCACCCTGGACTTCAGCCAAATCGGCGAATCCAGTCAGGTGAAGATCAAGCACAAGCTCGACTACAAGGTACCGACCAAGCGCGGCACGCGTAGTGAGAACACCAGCCTGGACACACCGATGCACGTCGGCTCCGGCGGAAAGATCACCCTCTTCGCGGAAAAACACGACCAGCTCTTCAGCCGCGAACAAGCCCCTATTACTCCTCGCACTTAACCGCTCGACCATCAAGGAACTGACAAATGTCTCTGACCAAAGAAGCGATCCAGCTCATCACCGATACCGCGCTCGAAGCGACCGGTAAAGCGCTGGCCACCCAAACGCCGACCATCGTTCTTCCCGATGGCTGCCAAGTGGTCACTCTGGAAAAATGGCAGGCTGGTCGTAGCCGTTTCCGCGGCATCTATTCCACCCACTCCCTGGCTGACTTCAGCACGTACGTCGCTGATCGAGCAGTGGCGAACGCCAAGGGCTTCATCGACCAGGACGAAATGACCTGCACGCTCCTGTTCAACTTGGGCACCGACACGCTACCTGGTCACGCCGATGACCGCGCTGTACTTCGACTGAAGGCTTCTGCTGGTTACAAGGCGGCACAGGCAATCGGCGGGCGCCCGATGTCGCAGAAGGATCTCAGCGACTGGATTGAAGACTGGAACCAGTTCCTAACAGCTGCTGATGAAAGCGGACAGGTGATGACTATCGCCAAAGCCATCGCGGCGGTGCGGACCATCACCATCAAAGCCGCGTCCGAGTCGGACCACACCGTCGGCGAGACCAGTGCCAGCCGTAGCACTCTCGACCAGATTGAGGCTCGCAGCAAAGAGACACTGCCGGCCACACTG
>NZ_JBFUHY010000146.1:0-3725 GCF_056402155.1 Pseudomonas sp. P4_C1 | reverse complement strand
GGGTGCTGCCCAAGCGCACTTCCAGCATGGGCCCGGCGGCGCCCGCGGCCAGCGAGTCGCCGAAGCTCTTGTGGGCGGCCAGGCTTATTTTCGCCTTGACCCCCTGGCTGAGCGGCATGGTCCTGCTTTCGAAATGCAGTTGCTCTCCCAAATGGCCCAGCCTCGCCTTGAACACCAGGGCCAGCGCGGTGTTGAGCGGGCCGTCCAGCCTGGACGCCGCGCTGTTTTGCAGCAGGCGGGTACCGAAGGTGTTGGTCAGCAGCACCGCGCCGCTGAGTCGGATGGCAGAGGGCGGCGTATTGAGGCTGACCTCGCCGACCAGCGCGTGGGCTTTGGCGTAGATATCGACCAGCGACTTGCTCAAGGCTTGCAGCTGAGCGCCGTCCAGGGTCGGCAGTTGCGAGCGTTGGGCGAGCAACAGATTGATCTGTTCGATGGCCTGGGTCTGATTCTGGGCAAGCCCGCGCCAAAACCAGTTGTTCGGCGTCGTGCCGTCGAGGGCGCTCCAGCTGTCGATTTGCGCCTCGCCCAGGGCGGTACTGTTCATGCCGGCAACGGCCACGCCCAGTTGCGCTTCGAACGCCAGGCCGTTGCCGCTGTCTTTGGCATCGTAGTAGGCAAAAGCCTCGAGCAACGCGGTGCTGTTGAGCCACTGCAAATGATCGGCGGCGCGCTGGTCCTTGATCGCATCGGCTTGGGCGACGGCCGCATCAAACTCTGCCATGAAGGCCTGCAGCCGCGCTTCGTCGACCGACGGCGCGTAGCGTTTCGCCCAGCTGTCGTGGCGCGCGTGCTCGATGTCGTCGCGCTCCTGGCGCTGTTGGTCGGCGGGGTTGCGGAAACTGCGGTAGCTGCCCATCGACGCCGTGACCATGTGGACGTTGCTGCTGGCGTACTCGCGGTCGGTGTACCGCACGCCAAGCGCGTTGGCGTGGTTGACGTAGCGTTGCTCGGCTTGTTCGGCGAGGGTGAGCTTGAGGTTTTCGAGGCCGAAGGCGATGGTGTGTTTGCGCTGGTTGTCGATGCCTTCGCCGTCGGTTTTGCGCATGAAGGTTTCGAGCGTCTCCACGCTCTGATTGCGCCAGGCATTGAGCTCCTGGGTGATGCCGATCGGGTCGTCCAACACCACGGCAAAACCCTGCGCCTGGGTCGCTGTTGCGCCAAGCCGCGTGGCCACACCCGCCAGGGCCGAGAATCCGGCCGGGGGCGCAAACAGTTGCTCGCCAAGGCGGGTCATCAAGGGCGGGGAGGTCGGCCCAAGCAGGTCGGCGACGCTACTGTCCAGCGCCTGGGCCTCGATGATGTGCGCGGTGTGGCTGCAGCTTTGGATCAGTTGGCGGATATCGACCTTGCGCAGGGTGTTGCGCAGCCGCGGTTGCGTGCGGATCTCGGCGAGCAGGCGCGGCGTCAGCAGGTCCGGGGTGAACAGCAGCCGGGCTTCGTTGACGTCTTCAGGATCGCTGACCTGGATGACCCGATCGCCGAAGTCCGGCAGGCCGCCCAGCCCCAGGTCGTCCGGGGTGGCGGGCCACACGGCCTTGCACAAGCCGCTGCTGTAGGTTTGATAGGCGCCCTCGCATACCCAGTCGGTCGCGGTGCGGTGGATGAACACATAAAGATACCCCTCGCGCAGTGCGCGCACGGTATAGCGCGCGGTGGTCAGGGGCAGGCTGGCGAGGGGCTCCGCCTGGGCCAGGGCAGGAGGCAGGGCCGATTCGGTGTGCCCGATCACGGCATAGCGCAGCGGCAGCAGGGACACCGAGCGTTTACAGCTGACGCAGGGACTGTTGCCTTCGGTGCTGAACGTTTGCCGGGCGACGAAGTTGAGCAGGTCGGTCGGGGCGGTCATGGTCGTGCTCCCTGGAGAAACAACTGGCCCAGGCGTCCTTCGCCCCGGGCGCTACGCTGCAGCGCGGCATGCCAGTGGGCAGTGCCGTGCAAGCGTTGGGGGGTGTGTTGGAGGGTGAGGATGATGAAATCGGTCAGGTTGTGATGGTCAATCAATCCCAGGCTCTTTCCTTGGCTGAGCAGCGACTCGATCAGCGCCAGACGCACTCCATGGCACGGGCTACTGAATAAAGTGGGTGAGGTTTCGTTGAGTGTTTCCAGTAGCCGGAAAGGCAGGGGGTCACTTTCCAATGCTTGCCATAACGCGGCGTCCATCACCAATCGCGGGGCGGCAACGATCGGGATTGACCGTGCTCCTCCGCGGATTCGATGCCACTGTTCCTGGCTTGGAGTGGCCCCACGGCACCACCAGGACACAACGGGTGCGAGCAGCCACTCTCTCCACTGCTCGGGCGCATGGCGCAAGAGCTTCGGCGTGACACGGCTGTCGTAGTAGCGCAACAAGTAACGCTCGCTGTCTTGCGTGTCGACAAACGTGGCCTGACTCAGATGTCGGGCCAGCACATCGGCGCTCACAGTGCTGGTAATCCATGCGACGATGGTATTGCTGTCATAGCGCGCAAGACTGTCGATCAGTGCGCCATGGCCCTTGCGAGTGGCCTCACGTGGACATGCCAAGTGCGGGCCCAATGGCCTGAGCTGTTCCAGGCCGGGAGCCAGAAGCAGTGGTTGCAGATCAAAGCCTGGATGGTCCGTCAGTTTTTGCCGGGTTTCCTGAGGTAATGTCGCCATATCGATCAACGCGACGAGATATCGCGGACGGGGGACGTCGTGCGCGTAAAGGTCGTTGGTCAGTGCCGTCAGCAGTTCACCGGGAATCATGCGTCCACCTTCACGAGGGCTTTATGCTCACGGGCGGCCTTGAGCCAGCAGCCAACACAGATCGGTTCGCCGGTTGTCGGCACGCCACTAAGGATGAGTGAGTGTCCTGCGCCTTTAGCGTTAAGTTGCGTCGGCCCATTCAGGTAGATGGCAATCCCGCTGAGGGTGATGCCATTGGCATCCAGGGTAATGCTACCGCCGGGGCCTTGTAGAACGAGGCTCTCGCTGGTTTGCAGCTGATAGGTCGTGGTTTTGGTGCCTATGCCTTGCGCGGCAGAGATATGTTGGGAACCCTGAATGACCTGTTCGGCGTTACCGCCAATTTCCATGCGGTGATTGACTGCAATCGTGTCGTGTCGATCATTGCCAATGGTCTCGACCCGGTCTTTGCCAATGCTGATCTGGTGGTTGCGACCGAAACTCTGCACTCGATCTCGACCTACGCTGTGATAGTGGTCCTGAGCGATGCTTATCCGTTCGTCATTGCCCACCTGTTCCTTGCGGTCGTGGCCTACCTCTATCTGCTCGTCATGCCCGACTTTCTCACTGCGGTCATTACCCACAAACGTTGTGTTGTCATGTTTGATATGGACGTTCTTGTCCTTTTCGGCATGGATGTACACCTCTTCCTGCCCCAGCTCATCCTCAAAACGCAGCTCATTGAAGCCCTCTCCCTTATGGGTACGGCTCTTGATGGTCATCCGCGTTTTGTGTTTGGGCAGTTCATAGGGCGGCAGATTGGTCTCGCGGTAGGCGCGGCCCGTGGCGATCGGCTGATCCGGATCGCCATCCAGGAAGCTGATGATCAGCTCCTGATTCACCCGGGGCACGGCCATGGCGCCCCAGGTCGCACCGGCCCAGCCCTGGGCCACACGGATCCAGCACGAACTCTGATCGTTGTTCTTGTCCGAACGGTCCCACGGGAACTGCACCTTGACCCGGCCCCATTCATCGCAATAAATCTCTTCCCCTGGCGGGCCGACTACCGTGGCGAT
>NZ_JBFUHY010000145.1:0-3871 GCF_056402155.1 Pseudomonas sp. P4_C1 | reverse complement strand
GGTGTTCACAAAACCTGTGGGAGCGAGCTTGCTCGCGATAGGCCGCAGGCCGCTTTCAGCGTTTCACGGCAACAGGCTTGTGCAACTCAGCCCGCTTGCACAGCAAATCAAACACCGCCGGATACGCCGGCCGTTCGATATACCGCCCGGCACCACGCTCGGCCCGCAGGTCGCCGTCGGCCCAGACCACGCGGCCCTGGCTGATGGTGTGGCTGGGCACGCCGCGCACGGTCTTGCCTTCGAAGATGTTGAAGTCCACCTGCTGATGGTGGGTCTTGGCGGAAATGGTCCGCGTGCCTTGCGGGTCCCACAGCACCAGGTCGGCATCGGCGCCGACGCGAATCGCGCCTTTGCGCGGGTAGAGGTTGAAGATCTTCGCCGTGTTGGTGGATGTCAGCGCGACAAATTGCTGCATCGAAAAGCGTCCGCTGTTCACGCCTTCATCCCACAACACCGCCATGCGGTCTTCGATGCCGGCGGTGCCGTTGGGGATCTTGCTGAAGTCGTCGCGGCCCGCGGCTTTTTGCTCGGCGCAGAAGCAACAGTGGTCGGTGGCGGTGGTGTGCAGGTTGCCCGATTGCAGGCCATGCCAGAGCGCCTCTTGATGGCCGCGAGGACGGAACGGCGGGCTCATCACGTAACCGGCGGCGGTTTGCCAGTCCGGATCGCGGTAGACGCTGTCGTCCAGCAGCAGGTGCCCGGCCAGCACTTCGCCGTACACCGGCTGGCCCTTGCCCCGGGCGTAGGTGATTTCATCGAGGGCCTCCTTGGTCGAGACGTGGACCAGGTACAGCGGCGTGCCCAGGGTTTCGGCGATGCGGATCGCCCGGCTCGCAGCCTCTCCTTCGACCTGTGACGGCCGCGACAGCGGATGGGCTTCCGGCCCGGTGATGCCCTGGGCCATCAGCTTGCGTTGCAGGTGATACACCAGTTCACCGTTTTCCGCGTGAACGGTCGGCACCGCGCCCAGTTCCAGGCAGCGTTCGAAACTCGCCACCAGGGTGTCATCGGCGGCCATGATCGCGTTCTTGTAGGCCATGAAATGCTTGAAGCTGTTGACGCCGTGATGGCTGACCAACTCGGCCATTTCCTCGCGGACCTGCTCGCTCCACCAGGTAATGGCGACGTGAAAGCCGTAGTCCGACGCCGACTTCTCGGCCCAGCCGCGCCACTGATGGAAGGCTTCGAGCAAGGATTGCTGCGGATTGGGAATCACGAAGTCGATGATCGAGGTGGTGCCGCCGGCCAGTCCCGCCGCCGTGCCGCTGTAGAAGTCTTCGCTGGCCACGGTGCCCATGAAGGGCAGTTGCATGTGGGTGTGCGGATCGATGCCGCCGGGCATCAGGTATTGGCCGCTGCCGTCGAGCACTTCGGCGCCTGCAGGTACATCGAGATTTTCGCCGATGGCCTTGATCACGCCGTCTGCGCAATACACATCGGCGCGATAACTTTCATCATGGGTAATAACGGTGGCGCCACGGATCAACAGAGACATTCCGAGTTCCTCGCAGGCAATGACCGGCTTATGCCGGTTCTAGATGTTTTATTCAAAACAGCCCGCACAGAACTAATCCTGTCAACGCTGTCAGGATTAAACGCTAGCTGCACTTATCAGAATCGGCAAGAATATTTTTTATAAGCTTATTCAGTAGTTAACTATTTGATATTTAACGAATAAATACAGAAATCACCAAAATGGTGAGGCCGCTCACCATTTTGACGCACTTGACAGGATCGAAAAATAGTCAAGATTTCCTATGTGAAATCAGCTGTTTGAGTATGGTCTATGGTTGATGCGCAGCCATTGAAAAAAGATCAACGCACCAGATTGAGTCCTGACTGTTTCGACAACTTGCCTGGCATTCGGCCTGAGTGGCCTGACAAATAGTCGAGTCAGTGAATAAAAGCGATAAACATCAGTTGGTTGCAATGTGTTTATGGAACTGCCCGATGCGTAATCGGGGCACTCGGCACGTTTATTGATGCCGCCAGCCCCTGATGAGCAACAATAATCAAAAGAACAGTGGAGCGGCCATGCAACAGATCAGATCGCAAGTGACCGAACGCGACGGCTTGTTTGAGCTGGAAGCCGGCAGCGATGTCCTCGACAGTCCCCGTTACAACCACGACATCGCACCGACCAAGGTGCGCGAACGCACCTGGAACAAATGGCACATCACCGCGCTGTGGGTGGGCATGGCAATCTGCGTGCCGACCTACACCCTCGGCGGGGTGCTGACCGCGTACTTCGGCCTGACCGTCGGCGAAGCGCTGCTGGCGATTCTGTTCGCCAACATCATCGTATTGATTCCCCTGACACTTAACGCCTTTCCCGGTACCAAGTACGGTATTCCCTTTCCGGTGTTGCTGCGCTCGTCCTTCGGCGTGCTCGGTTCCAACATTCCGTGCCTGATTCGTGCCCTGGTGGCGTGCGGCTGGTTCGGCATCCAGACCATGTTCGGCGGGCTGGCGATTCACCTGTTTCTCGGCTCGGTGTTCGAAGGCTGGAAATCCCTGGGCGGCACCGGCGAGGTCATCGGCTTCATGGTGTTCTGGGCGCTGAACCTGTGGGTGGTGATTCGCGGCGCCGAGTCGATCAAATGGCTGGAAACCCTGTCGGCACCGCTGCTGGTGCTGGTGGGCGCAGGCCTGCTGGTCTGGGCCATGCCCAACGTGTCGATGAGCGAATTGCTGGCGATTCCGGCCAAGCGCCCCGAAGGTGCTGGCGTGGCCAGCTACTTCGCGGCCGGGCTGACGGCGATGGTCGGCTTCTGGGCCACGCTGTCACTGAACATTCCGGACTTCAGTCGCTACGCAAAAAGCCAGAAGGACCAGATCGTCGGGCAGATCATCGGTTTGCCGCTGACCATGTTCCTGTTCGCGTCCCTCGGCGTGGTGATGACCGCCGCGTCGGTGAAGCTGGTCGGCGTGACAGTGTCCGATCCGGTGACCCTGATCGGTCATATCCAGAGCCCGGTCTGGGTCGCACTGGCGATGGCGTTGATCATCATCGCCACGCTGTCGACCAATACCGCAGCCAACATCGTGTCGCCGACCAATGACTTCCAGAACATCGCGCCCAAGGCCATCAACCGTACCAAGGCAGTATTGCTCACCGGGTTTGTCGGCTTGGCATTGATGGCCCATGAGCTGCTGAAAAAACTGGGCCTGATTGTCTCGGACGTCAGTCTCGAAACCGTCTATTCCAACTGGTTGCTCGGTTATTCGAGCCTGCTGGGGCCGATCGCCGGGATCATGGTGGTGGACTATTTCCTGATCAAGAAACAGCAACTCGACCTTGCCGGCCTGTACCGCGATGACGTGTACCCGGCGTGGAACTGGTGCGGTTTCCTCGCCTTCGGCGTGCCGGTGGTGTTGACGCTGCTGTCCCTGGGCAGCGATGCCTTCAGCTGGTTCTACAGCTATGGCTGGTTTACCGGCTCGGCCCTCGGGGGCTTGATTTATTACGGGTTGAATGTGATGCGGCCCAGCCCATCTGTTGCGAAATCAGCGGTGTAAGTGAGGGCCTCATCGCGGGCAAGCCCGCTCCCACAGGGACTGAAGTCGTACACTAATACTGTGTACACCCGATCAACTGTGGGAGCGGGCTTGCCCGCGATGGCGGCCTCAAGTTCACCAACGAATTGCCTGAAGAAACACACAAGAACAGCCTGAGGAGATCATCATGAACGCTGCCGTCGACGTTCTGCAGTCCAGCCATCAGCACATCAACCGCGACCGCCTGTGGCAATCGCTCATGGAACTGGCAAGGCTCGGCGCCACGGTCAAGGGCGGCGTGTGTCGCCTGGCCCTGACCGACCTCGACCGCCAGGCCCGGGACATCTTCGTCAAATGGTGCGAGGAGGCGGGT
>NZ_JBFUHY010000144.1:0-3891 GCF_056402155.1 Pseudomonas sp. P4_C1 | reverse complement strand
GTCGTACACCAGCTTGAACAGGCGGGTCGGCACCCAGACCTGGTTGTCGCCGATGGTGGAGTGGCCAGGGTCAAACAGCGGGCCGGTAAAGACAAACACGTTGCCATCGGCGCGCTTGGCAAACTTCCTGACATCAGACTCGACCTTGCTCCAGATCTTGCGGTTGTTGGTCGGGTCTTGCGGCACCATGTTCGACAGCGCAAAGGATTGGGCCATTGCATTGGGGTTCGGTGCATCGGCGGCCGGGGATTGGTGACCACGGTCCACGGCCGGGTGCTGGCTGCGGTAATCGCTCAACTCGGCGCGCCCGCTCTTGGGAATGCGTGGGTCCGGATAGAACTGGTTGGTGCGCTCCTCCCCTTTGGCATCCTGCAACTGGGCCGCATTCAGGCGTTCGACCACAACCAGCGGGGTCTTGCTGGTTTGCGAGTACAGCACCGCGAAGTTGTCGGAACACAGCGCCAGGGGTTTCATGGTTGCCGGCACGGTGGCGGTGTTGATCGGTTTCGCTGCCGGGAACAGATCTGCACAGCCGTCAAACGATGCCTGTTTCTGTTTGCTTGAATAGAGGTCCAGGGCCGCGCTCTGGCTGATCGAGCCCGAGCGGGACGTTTGTTCATGTTGCGCGGTGGGCGGCTTGAGCAGGTCCAGCAGACCGCGGGCTTGTGCCCCGGTCGAGAGCAAAACAAGGGCCGACAGCCCAACTGCAATTTTGCGTAGGTGCATGCTTAAAATCTTCGAATGGAATTGAGGGGTAAACGTAGGGCGAGTCCCGATTCACGGAACCAGGTGGAGGCCGTTGCTGATTATGTGGCGGCGAGCATGCTTTCACTGTCCTTGATCAAGTTACCGATGCGGGGCCGGTCGGTTCCGGGCAGATCGACCRCTTGGGGTCGTGCGGGGTTTATTGACCATGACAAGATACGTTAGTGCCGGGCGGCGGTTGGATTCTATTCGCCAGTGCTCGGCGAAGAAGCGGACCGGATGACATATCCAGTACCACTCGATACCCTTGCGCCCCCGGGTGCCTGACGGCAATTCGGGCCAGACTCACTCCATCCAGACGAACCAAAAATGAAATCCTCCGCAGGTTTGCTGTTGTCGGGTATCGAGCTGGACCGTACCAGCTCCATCCCCTTGTACCGCCAACTCTACTTGCAGATTCGCAAACAGATTCTCGGTGGCAGGATTCAGGGCGGCGTACGTCTGCCGTCCACCCGGACCCTGAGCAAAGAACTGCAGCTTTCGCGAATCAGCATTCTCAATGCGTTCGATCAACTGATTGCCGAAGGTTTTCTGACGTCGCGCACCGGGGCCGGGACCTACGTCGGCAATGAATGGGAAGGCCGCGGTACTGATGACGAAGAACACCAGCCCCAGCCGCCTCGCCTGTCCGATCTGAGCCAGTCCATGCTGTCGTTGCGCAGCGATCATTTTCGCGGCGTTTCCTATGCGGACTGGGCGACCGGGAGCCCGACCTCGTTCCTGCCCAGCCACAGTGCCTACGATGCGTTTCCGCAATCAGTCTGGAAACGGCTGATGAACCGCCACCTGCACAAGCCGACCAAGGCCATGCTCGGTTATGGCGAACTGCAAGGTTTGCTGGCCCTGCGCGAGGCGATTGCCGAATACGTCTTCGATGCCCGGGGCATCGACTGCGCTGCCGAGCAGGTGGTCATCGTTTCCGGTGCCCAGCAAGCCTTTAACCTGCTGGGCATGCTGTTGCTCAATCCGCAGGACAGCTTCTGGATGGAGGATCCGGGGCATATCGCGGCGCGAATTGCGCTCCAGGCCCAGGGTGGTCTGGTGGTCCCGTTGCGTATCGACGAACAGGGGATCGATGTCCGGCAAGGTGTGGCGTTGTGTCCTGACGCTCGCCTGGTATTTACCACACCTTCGCGTCAGCATCCCTTGGGCATCACCATGAGTTATGCGCGGCGCCAGGAGCTCATCGACTGGGCTGCCCGCAATCAAAGCTGGATCATCGAGGACGACTGCGACAGTGAGTTTCGCTACAACGGCCGCCCCCTGCCGGCACTCTATGCCATGGACCAATGGGCCCGGGTCATCTACGCCGGAACGTTCAGCAAAGTGCTCTTCCCCTCGCTACGACTGGGTTACGTGATACTGCCGAACGCCCTGATCGAACCCTTCTGCACCCTGCGGGCGGTCATGGATCGCAGCCCGCCCACGCTGCTACAGGCCGTCACGGCAGACTTCATGCGCGAAGGCCACTTTCTCGGTCATATTCGTCGAATGCGTGCGCTGTACCAGGCTCGCCAGCAAGCACTGGTCGAACAACTGCAGCAACGGCTGGGCACTTTCTTCAGGATCACGCCTGTTGAAGCCGGCATGCACCTGATCGCCTGGTTACCCACGCATCTCGATGACGACGCCCTGGCCAGGGAACTCGGCCAGCATGGCATTCATACCTATCCCCTGAGTGACTACTGCCTCGAGCATGTCTTGCCACCGGCGCTGTTGATCGGCTTTGCCAGCACCCCTGAGGACCAGGCCCAAGAACGCGTCGAAGCGCTGGCCCAGGCCTTGAGCAACATGGGCTATCTGCTGCAGGCCACTTGACGCAAGGCAAGTGGTCTTATGATTTAACTGATAATGGATCTATCGAGAGTTCCTGACTGGCGCGATAAAGGCTGCGCCGGTAGACCCGGCGTCTGAACCAGGAACGACTCGTATGAACAATAAGATCCAGGAACGATTCAACGCATTGCTCAGCCATAAGGCTGTCGAGGCCGGGGCTCCCCCCGTACTGACTGAGGCACTGGCCCGCCAGTTGCTCGACCGACTGGGCCAACTGCGCCTGTTTGCCCATGCCTACCCCTTGCTGACCAACCTGACCCACGGCCGCGTGACACCTGCTGACCTGCTGGACTTCGCCTATCGCCACGAGCTGCAGGGGCTGAGCCTGCACTTGCTCGACGGTGAGGAAAACAGCCTCAGTCAAATGACAGCCACGCAACTTCAGGCGTTCGCTGCCAAGGCCAAAACACTCGGGCTGGATGTGCATCTGGAAATCAGCAGCACCCTGAAAAAAGATGTCGATCAAGTGATCGCCATTGCCAGGGCGCTGGGCACCCGCAACATCCGTGTTTACTCACGCTACGAAGGAGCGCTGTCGCGGGTCATGGACCTGATCGAGTCGGACCTGCACTACCTCGCGCAGCAGGCAGACGAGCACGACCTGTTCTTCGACTTCGAGCAGCATGAGGAGCTCAAGAGCAGCGAGATCGCGCAACTGTTGAACCGCCTGAACCACCCTCGGCTGCATGCCCTGTTCGATTTCGGCAACATGATCAATGCCTGCGAACAGCCCCTTGCTGCGCTCCGTAACCTGGCGCCGCACATACGCCAGACCCACCTCAAGGGTGTGCGCATCGTCCCCGAGCAAAATGCATTCGGCCATTACGGCGTGCTGCAGGGCTGTGACGAAGACGACCTGCCCAACGCACGCATGTTGTTCGAACTGCTGATGCTCGGCGAATCAGCTGTGCAAGTGATCGCGTTCATTCTCGAGCAGGAAAACCACTACGTTGCCCCGGCGTTCCGCCAGATGGACGAAGCCGCGGACCCGTTCATTGCGTACCGGGAAATGAGTGAAACAGCGCTGCCGGAAGGCTTCTCGCTGGAGCAAATGCTGGCCGATGAACACCGTTGGGCCAACAACCAGGTTGCCTATGTACGAGGTCTGCTGGCCGAGTTCCGAACCCTGGCCGAGTTGACCCTGGCCCATTGCGCTGACGCCTGAACCTGACGTGCCGACCGGCACTGCCTACCCAATCAAGCCTGGAGAACAATAATGACATCCCATGACAAGGCCAAATGGCTCAGATTCCTGATTCTCATCCTCGGTGGCGGCACCATCTACAAGCT
>NZ_JBFUHY010000143.1:0-3915 GCF_056402155.1 Pseudomonas sp. P4_C1 | reverse complement strand
GCTTTACCCAACTGATAGTTGCTGGTAGTGATCAGGCTATCGAGTGTTGTGCTGCCATACAGGGTCGGGTTGGTCGACTCGCCGCTCTGGTAGTAAGTCGGCTTGCCGTCAGTAATGAAATACGTGAGGTTCTTCGCCCCGGTGTTGGCCACGGCGCCCGCACTCTGGAACCAGTTGGCCGTGGTTTTGAACACGTCCTCGTAGTTGGTGCCGCCGCCGGACGACATCGAATCCAGAGTCGCCTTCAACTGAGTCAGTGCATTGGAGTCATTGAGGTTCACCGACACCGACTTGTTGACCTGGGCATCGAAGTCCACCAGGAAGATGTTCACCGTACCCGAGTTACTGCCCAGGCTTTGCTTGAGGGTGTTGAACACCGACGTCAGCGAGTCCTTGGCCGAGTTGATCGACGAGGAACTCATACTGCCGGAACTGTCGACCATGAACGCGATGTTGTAGTTGGTGCCCGGCACCACGGTCAGGCCGCCGATGTCGGCGATCATGATGTCGTTGCCGTCGGTGCCAGTGACGGTGTCATTGGCCGCGGTGGCGGTGACGGCGTTATAGACCGCCGGGGACACGATCACGGGAATCTGCGAAGTGCTGCTGGCCGAACCACCCAGGGCCTCGGTGGAGGTCGAGGTCACGGTCAGGTCGAACAGGCCGTTGTAGTACGGTGGCGGAGTTACGGTCAGAGAGCCGAGGCTCCAGCCCGTCACGTTGGCCTCGCCATTGGTCGCGGTGACTGTGAAGGTATGTCCCGTGCCGTCGGTGAGCACCGAGCCGACCGGCATGCCGCTGATCTTCAGGCTCATGGCTTCCGAGCCGTCGGTGTCGGTCAGCGCGGTGGTGATGGCGGACAATTTCACACTGGTGCCTTCAGCGCCGGTATTGAGCTTGTAACCGTCGTAGTAGCCTTCGCCATTGGTGCCGTGCAAGTCGGACACGGTCACACCGGCATTCACCAGATCCGACACGCCGGTGTAAATCGGTACACCGGCACTGCTCAGGTCGATCGGCGTGCTGCCATTGACCGACAGGTTGACGTCATAGCTGCCCGGGCCACTCTGGTTGTGGTGGTAGATGTCCAGGGTGTAGTAGCCGCTAGTAGTCGGGGTGAACGAACCATTGAGGTTGCCACCCGCGCCCCATGTGGTCGCGGCTATGTTTTTGCCGCCGATGGTCACCAACAGGCTGTCATCACCGGTACCGTTGAAGGTGTAGGTCTTGCCGGCTTCGAGGTAGATCAGGCCGGAGGTTTTCGATGCCGTACCGGCGGTCACGCCACCGTCGGACTGCACGTTGGTCACGGTGCCTTTGGAATTTGCTGTGCCAGCGGCGTCGATCACGTTTTTCAGCGTGGTCGAGTCCGCGCCGTTGCCGCTGGTGCCCAGGCCCGAAAGACCGGTCCAGACTTCCTTGATCAACCCGGTGGACTTCACGCTGTTGTCGGCAACGCTCAGGGTCGGCGCATCCGCCACCGGGGTGATGTCGATCTTGATCGTGCCGGTGTTGCCCAGAGTCTGGCCGTCGGTTGGCTGGAACTTGATTTGTGTGTAGTCGGCCTGGTTGTTGCCCAGGCCGGTACCGCCATACCCGTCTACACCCGACTCGTTGGCATCCGGCGTGAAGCGCAGTTTGCCAGCGTCGATATCAGCCTTGCTGAAGGTCTGGTTGGTGGCGACATCTTTCCAGGTCGAACCGTCCAGGTACTGCAGTTTGCCCTCGCCCGGCAGCTGGGTGATTTTCACGCCCAGGCTGACGGCCGGACTGTCGACGTCGCTGACGCCGAAGGTCGACCAGCCGAGGATCAGCGGTGTGTCTTCGGTGCCGGTGACGTTGACTGGTGCTGCAACCGGCGCGTCATTGACCGCCACCACGTTGACCGTAGTGGTCGCGGTGTTGGAGTAGTTGCTGCCATCGGTCACCGTCACGGTGATGGTGCGCGGCACGGTGCTCGGGTCTTCACTGTTGTTGGTGAAGGTGATGTTCTTGATCTGCTGCGTGTAGTCGGCCAGCGTCGCGTTGCCCGACAGCGTCAGCGTGACTGAGCCATTGGTGCTGTTGGCATTGATGGTGATGCCATTGACGCTGTTGCCCAGGTTCAGTGCATCGCCGTCCTGACGGTTGGTCAGCACGATGGTCGCGCCGGTCAGCAGAGTGCTGTCCGGGTCGGTGATGCTCAGATCGGTATCGCCGATCGACACGCCCGCACCTGGGGTGTTCTCGGTGAACGTCACCTTGTAATCGGCCCCGGTGGCACCGCTGGAGTTGTTGGCGTCGAGGTTCAGCACTGGCGGTGCATCGTTGTCGATGATCGAAGTGCTGACGCTGCCATTGGACGCGCTGATCGCCAGGCTCTCGAAGTTGCCGCCGGTGGCCGAGTCGATCTTGACCACGAAGTTTTCGGTGCCTTCGGTGATTTTGTCGTCGATGGTCGCGACGTTGAAGCTGGCACTGCTGGCGCCCGCCGGGATCTTCACGGTGTACACACCGGTGAAGTCAGAACCGTCGGCGGCGGTGCCGCTGTAGACGACTTTCAGCGTCACTTCGGTCTGGGCCGGGTGAGTCAGGCTGACGGTGTAACTGGCGGTCTGGCCTTCGGTCACCGAGGTGCTGCCGCTGATGCTGACAGTGGTGGTGTCCTGGAAGTCACTGACGCTGGTCGACACTGGCGTCTTGTCCGTGCCGAGGGCTTCCAGGTTGCCGCCGCTGGCGGTCTTGATTGATTCAGTAACGGTTGGCGCGCCAGTGTAGACGTCGTTGCCCACGGTAATCGGCAGAGTGCCTGAACTTTGGCCGACGGCGATGGTGATCACCTTGCCGCTGTCCAGAGTCACGGTCACCGGCGTGTCGTGTGCAGTGACCGGGGCGCCATTTTTGTCGGTGATGGTCGCGGTGTACGTGATCGTGCCGTTCTCGCTTACCGATGGAGTTGCAGTCAGCTTCACGGTGGTGGCGTCGTTGACATCGGTAACCGTGGTGCTGACCGGGGTCTTGATCGGGTTGATCGCTTCGAGGTTGCCACCGGCCGCTTCCTTGATGGATTCGGTGACCGTGGTTGGCCCTTGGTAGACGTCGTTGCCCACGCTCACCGGCAAGGTGCCGGCGCTCTGGCCGACGGCAATGGTGATGACCTTGCCGCTGTCTAGCGTCACGGTGACCGGACCGTTCTGCGCGGTGACCGGGGCGCCGTTCTTGTCGGTCAGGGTCGCGGTGTAGGTGATGGTGCCGTTCTCATCCACGCTCGGGGTGGCGCTCAGGGTTACCGTGGTGGTGTCGTTGACGTCATTGACCGTGGTGCTCACCGGCGTTTTCACCGGGCTGATCGCTTCGAGGTTGCCACCCACCGCGTCCTTGATGGATTCGGTCACCGTGGTCGGCCCTTGGTACACGTCGTTGCCCACGCTCACTGGCAAGGAGCCGGCGCCCTGGCCTTCGGCGATGGTGATGACCTTGCCGCTGTCCAGCGTGACGGTGACCGGACCGTTTTGCGCGATGACCGGTTTGCCCAGGGCATCGGTCAGCGTCGCGGTGTAGATGATGGTGCCGTTCTCATCCACGCTCGGGGTGGCGGTCAGGGTTACCGTGGTGGTGTCGTTGACGTCATTGGCCGTGGTGCTCACCGGCGTTTTCACCGGGTTGATCGCCTCGAGGTTGCCGCCGTCGGCCGATTTAATCGACTCGGTCACGGTGGTTGGCCCCTGGTACACGTCGTTGCCCACCGTGACCGGCAGGCTGCCAGAGCTCTGCCCTTCGGCGATGGTAATGACCTTGCCGCTGTCCAGCGTCACGGTGACCGCACCGTTCTGCGCCGTCACCGGTTGGCCCTGGGCGTCGGTCAGCGTCGCGGTGTAGGTGATGGTGCCGTTCTCGTCGACGCTCGGCGTCGCGCTCAGGGTCACCGTGGTGGTG
>NZ_JBFUHY010000142.1:0-4083 GCF_056402155.1 Pseudomonas sp. P4_C1 | reverse complement strand
CCGATGGACACTGCGAACGAGCCGGAGCTGGCCATCAGGAACGATGGATACACGCTCACAATCAACAGACCGCAAGCGGTCATCACCGTCATTCGACGCCCGACCCGGTCCGAGTACAGCCCGGCCAGTGGGCAGATCGCCGCAGCGAACAGCAATGCAATCAGCGACACCAGCAACGCTGTGGCGCGACTCAGGCCACCCGCGACTTGCAAGTAAGTCGCGAAATAGGTGGTGAACATATAAAACGACAGTGCCGTGAGTGACACAAAAGCACCCAGACAGCAGATAGCCGCACCATGGTTGCGCAAGGTTTCCTTGAGTGGGGAGTGTGCGACTGCATGTTCCTGGGTCACCGCCTGGAATGCCGGTGTCTCATCGAGCTTCCAGCGCAAGTAAAGACCCACCAGGCCCAGGGGCGCGGCAATCAGGAACGGCAGGCGCCAGCCCCAACTGCCCATTGCTTCGGCCGACAAGGACGCCTCGAGTGCGTAGGCCACCACGGCTGCCGCGGCGAAGGCGGAAAATGTCGACACCGGAATGAAGCTGCCGTACCAGGCGCGCTTGTCACTCGGTGCATGCTCCATCAGGTAGGCACAGGCACCGGCGTATTCACCCCCGGCGGAAAAACCCTGGGCGCAACGGATCAGGGACAGAAGAATCGGCGCCATGACTCCGATCGCCGTATAAGTGGGCAGCAGGCCGATCAAGGTCGTCGCCCCGGCCATCAGCAGAATGGTCATCGCCAGGGTTCGCTTGCGGCCGATCCTGTCGCCCAGCATGCCGAAGAAAATCCCGCCAAGGGGCCGAAACGCAAAGGCCACGGCGAATACCGCAAAGGTCTTGAGCAGCGCGGCACTGGCATCGCCGCTGGGGAAAAATTGCTGGGCGATGGTCGTGGCCAGAAAGCCGTAGACGGCGAAGTCGAACCACTCGACGAAATTGCCGATGCCGGCAGCCACAATCACTCTTCTCAGCGTTCTTGGGCTGACTTGTTCCATCGTTGCGCTCGTCATGCTTGACCTCGACCGTTCGTCAGTAAGCTATCGATTATCGGGGCAGGCACTGAGGCGGCTCACTTCAAAAGTGTCATCCACATAGTCCGTACCGACTTCATGTCGTTGAATGAGGCATGATTCGCGCCAGATTGGCCGAGGGTGAGTAAAGGGCGGTGTATTTCGCGTATTTGTAAAGCGTTGGCGGTATCGTCGGTCGCCAGGACTTGATCGATTTGGAAGGGATGAAAATGACATTGACTGTCGAAAGCCTGGTCAGGATCGCAATGACCAATCCAGTAAACGCAGAACTTGCCGATCGCTTGCCCAAGCTCGGTTTGAACCAGTGCATGCTCACCGCCGGTTGCCTGTTCCAGGCCGTGTGGAATCATCAGTCACAGCGACCGCCAGCGTGGGGGGTGAAGGATTACGACGTTTTTTACTTCGATGATGATCTGTCGTGGGAAGCCGAGAATGAGGTCATCCAATCCGCTCGGCATCTGTTCAACCACCTCGACGTGAACGTTGAATTCAAGAATCAGGCTCGCGTTCACCTGTGGTACAACCAGCGGTTTGGCGGGGATTATCCACAACTTCAGTCGGCCAGAGACGGGATCGATCGCTACCTGATTGCCGGTACCTGCATGGGGCTGGATATTGAAACGGGCGAGGTCTATGCACCCAACGGCCTGGCCGATACTGAGCAGGGGCTACTTAGAATCAATCCAAAGAATCCCAGGCCAGACTTGTTCGACCAGAAGGCGAAAAGTTACCAGGTTCGCTGGCCTTGGCTCAGGATCGTAGAGACGCAACGTTGAGTTGGCGCGAGGGGCGTTTACCGATGAAGCAATTTATTGGAGATGAAAGCTGATAACGCGTGCCACGACGGCCTGTAAACGAAGCAGCCCGTGGAGACGGGCTGCTTGGACTGTGGACTCGACACAACAGATCAGCTGTTGGTGCGGTCGGCTGCCTTGGCCTTGCTTTGAGTGACAGCGGCTTCAGCCTTCTGTTTCTGGGCAACCTGGAAGGCTTTCATCGAGACGGTCCGGGCCGACTCCATGCGTGCGACGGTCCGGTCACCGCCACCTGTGGCCATCGCCAGAGAAGAAGCGGTCAGAGCGGCGACTACGAAGAGAACTTTCATGGATTTCATTTGGGTATCCTCAAGTGAGATTTTTTAACAGTTAAAGCAGAATTCATGGGTTAGCGCTGAACGTCCTTGTTCAACCTGGATTCACCAGCCAGCCAGGGCGGCGTTTCCTGGAGTCCAGGTGCCTTGCTCCTGGCGCGCTTCGGCGTCTTTGTTTTTTGCCCAGACGGTGAGCAGTACCATCATTCCGAAACCGCCGACGATGAGCACCGGATAGGCTGCCAGCAACTCCACCAGCGAGTACTTCCAGGCCAGCGGACGACCAACACCCAGCATGGCGGCATAGAACCACGACACGCCAGAGAACGCGCCCGAGAACAGCGCCAGCATGCGCAGGCTGAAGGAGAGTTTCAGTAACGAACCGGCTTTCTTCAGCGCCGGCAATACAGCGCGATGCAACACGAAGCCGTTAATGGTCAACAGCACAACGATGCCGATTTTGGCTTGTAACTTTGGATTGAGGAAATACTCCATCCCCTTGCCGGCATAATCGATCCCGACAATAGCAATGCCTGTAATCCAGAGCCAGACAAGTGCAAGCGATACGGTCTTTTGAAGACTGTCCATGTGCGCGTCATCGTGGTGACCTGACGCATCGCCCTTCAGGAGTTGCTTGACCATTGCAATGTCACTGGTCAAAACCAGCCCGATTGCCACGCAGCAGGCGATAAGATGAAAATATACAACGCCCAGGCGTAAATATTCCCCGACTGGTGAAGTAAGAATACTAAGTTCCATGACTACCTCTTTGTTCTAACAGTGAATCAACCTGACGTTCAGGACGGCGTGATTAGAGTTTGCCGTTGCTGACGGAAGTTATGATTCAGCCGTTTCAATTGAATTATCTTGCGGCATTACGCTGTCAAGATAAAAGCGAGTTTGGCGAATGAACTTTTAGTCATTCGATTATTTCCATTTTCAGGTAATAAAAAACCGCATCCGCACTTGGCGCATATGAGGTTTAACTTCCGCTTCTGGGGGTCAGGTGAGGTTCAGAGCCCGTGCCACCTGCTGCGTATTCTGACCGAAAAAACTGTATCCGTTCATTTCTTGATCAATTTTGCTGACCAACGGCAGTGTTCCTGGCTAGCTGCACATTGCCATCTTTTATCGTGCAGCCTGCACCATTACCGGGTTTGCGGCGAATGGGAAGGCAGACGAGAGCCCCGGCGTTTTTTTCGTCTTTTATTCCAGATTCCATGGAAGACATCGGGGGTTTTGAGCGAATCAGCCATAAAAAAGCCTTTGGCCGGGTTAACAAACCAGGTCAATGCACTGCCATTTTCCCCTCGAAAAAAGCCAATTCGCGGCATAGCCACAGGGGAATTTTCAGCAAAAAAGTTGCCTGTGCATTTGCTGACGACATAAACAGCCGTTTGATAGACGACGCTAGCCTTTGCCTCCGCTGCTGCTATTTACGGGTTTTTGTTGACCTCGACCTGTGGCCCGACGCCATCTCCGGTACGGAATGTCGGTAATGCAACCGAGTTCACGAATTTCACGCCGTCCCAGCTGGGCAAGGGTGTGGGCATCAATTGGAACTGGCCCGGGTGCTCAGAGTCCCAGCGCAGCAGCATCGCCGTGTCTTCATGCTGTGTGTTGTGGCAGTGCTCCATGTAGGTACCGGCAAACTCACGGATGTGTATGGCCATTTCGACATCGTCGAGGCTGTCGGAATCGCGGCCTACACGGTAGATATCCTTGCGCGCTCCTTTTTCCCATTCGGGTGGTGGTTTGCCACCTCGAGTGAGAATGATCCCTTCCTCGAAATGCACATGCACCGGGTGACTCCAGCCATTGCCGCCGTTCTCGATCTTCCAGACTTCCAGCGTGCCTTCGCCCTTGAACCCTGCCGGTGTCGGGCCAGTGGCCAGTTGTGGCGCGGCTGAAATCCGCCGCGGGTCCATACCGAAGCCTTCGCCGCCATCGGTCTTGATC
>NZ_JBFUHY010000141.1:0-4141 GCF_056402155.1 Pseudomonas sp. P4_C1 | reverse complement strand
CCATCACGACAGTGCAGGGCTCAAGGTTCATCAGGTGCTGCATGAGCGCTACCCGATTGAATTTTCTGCGGTACAGCTCGTGACCACGATCATCCTGTGCATGTAGATGAAAGGTGTGTTTTCCCAGATCGATGGCGGCAATAGCTACTTTGCTCATGGCAATGATCTCCGATAAGCCCCCTGTGAAAGCTTAGTGGTCGATCACAGGGGGCGGCGGGGGTAGCCATTTCATTAGGGTAGGGGCTGTGGCAGAAGGCATAAAAAAACGCCGCCCATCTCACGATGGGCGGCGTTTTTCATTGCGTTGCAACGTTAGGCTTGAACGACCGGGATGTTGGCGTTCGCAGCAGCTTCACGGAACTCGGCGATCTGGTCGAAGGACAGGTAGCGGTAGACATCGGCCGCCATGCTGTCGATCTTGCCAGCGTATTCCATGTACTCCTCGACGGTCGGCAGGCGACCCAGGATGGAAGCCACGGACGCAAGCTCAGCCGAAGCCAGGTAGACGTTCGCGCCGTCACCCAGACGGTTCGGGAAGTTACGGGTCGAAGTCGACACGACAGTCGAGTTCGGCTCTACACGTGCCTGGTTACCCATGCACAGCGAGCAGCCTGGCATTTCCATGCGCGCGCCGGCCTTGCCGTAGATGCCGTAGTAGCCTTCTTCGGTCAGCTGGTGAGCGTCCATCTTGGTCGGCGGCGACAGCCACAGACGGGTTGGCAACTGACCCTTGACCTGTTCCAGCAGCTTACCGGCAGCGCGGAAGTGACCGATGTTGGTCATGCACGAACCGATGAACACTTCGTCGATCTTCTCGCCAGCAACGCTGGAGAGCAGGCGAGCGTCGTCCGGGTCGTTCGGCGCGCAGAGCACAGGCTCCTTGATGTCGGCCAGGTCGATCTCGATGATTTCAGCGTATTCAGCGTCTTTGTCTGCTTGCAGCAGCTCAGGGTTGGCCAGCCAGGCTTCCATCGCTTGAGCGCGACGTTCCAGAGTACGTGCATCGCCGTAGCCTTCGCCGATCATCCAGCGCAGCAGGGTGATGTTGGACT
Source organism: Pseudomonas sp. P4_C1 (assembly GCF_056402155.1). Classification (NCBI taxonomy): domain Bacteria; kingdom Pseudomonadati; phylum Pseudomonadota; class Gammaproteobacteria; order Pseudomonadales; family Pseudomonadaceae; genus Pseudomonas; species Pseudomonas sp. P4_C1. The sequence continues at coordinate 3,089 of NZ_JBFUHY010000141.1, read as the reverse complement.
GCAGGTATTCGGCAATCGACTCTTTGGACAGCTGGATGGTGCAACCGGCAGCCGAACGTTCAGCCGAGGCGTCAGACAGTTCGAACGCTTGCTCGACGGTCAGTTTAGGCAGGCCTTCGATCTCCAGGATGCGACCGGAGAAGGCGTTCTTCTTGCCTTTCTTCTCTACGGTCAGCAGGCCAGCCTGGATCGCGTAGTAAGGAATGGCGTGAACCAGGTCACGCAGGGTGACGCCTGGCTGCAGTTCGCCTTTGAAGCGAACCAGGATCGACTCAGGCATGTCCAGCGGCATGACGCCGGTGGCTGCGGCGAACGCGACCAGGCCGGAACCGGCCGGGAACGAGATGCCGATCGGGAAACGGGTGTGGGAGTCACCACCGGTACCGACGGTGTCTGGCAGCAGCATGCGGTTCAGCCACGAGTGGATGATGCCGTCGCCCGGACGCAGGGAAACGCCGCCGCGGGTCATGATGAAGTCAGGCAGGGTGTGGTGGGTGGTCACGTCGATCGGCTTTGGATAGGCCGCGGTGTGGCAGAAGGACTGCATCACCAGATCGGTCGAGAAGCCCAGGCACGCCAGGTCTTTCAGTTCGTCACGGGTCATCGGACCTGTGGTGTCCTGGGAGCCGACGGTGGTCATCTTCGGTTCGCAGTAGGTGCCCGGACGAACGCCGGTCACGCCGCAAGCCTTGCCGACCATTTTCTGCGCCAGGGTGAAACCCTTGGTGCTTTCAGCCGGTGCTTCAGGCTTCTTGAACAGGGTCGAAGGTGGCAGACCCAGCTCGGTGCGAGCCTTCTCGGTCAGGCCACGGCCGATGATCAGCGGAATACGGCCGCCAGCGCGAACTTCGTCCAACAGCACCGGGGTCTTCATTTCGAAGGTGGTCAGGACTTCGTCGGTGCCGTGCTTGCAGACTTTGCCAGCATGCGGGTACAGGTCGATCACGTCGCCCATGTGCATGTTGGATACGTCGAACTCGATTGGCAGTGCGCCGGCATCTTCCATGGTGTTGTAGAAGATCGGAGCGATCTTGCTGCCGAAGCAGAAACCGCCGGCACGCTTGTTCGGCACGTAGGGAACGTCGTCGCCGAAGAACCACAGTACGGAGTTGGTCGCCGATTTACGCGACGAACCGGTACCGACCACGTCGCCGACGTAGGCGATAGGGAAACCTTGACCGCGCATTTCTTCGATCTGCTTCATCGGACCGGTGACGCCTTGTGCGTCAGGCACGATGCCGTCGCGAGCCATTTTCAGCATGGCCAGGGCGTGCAGCGGGATGTCCGGACGGGACCAGGCATCAGGGGCAGGGGACAGGTCGTCGGTGTTGGTCTCGCCGGTGACCTTGAACACGCGCAGGCTGATCTTGTCGGCCAGGGTCGGGCGCTTCACGAACCACTCGCCGTCAGCCCAGGATTGCAGCACGCCTTGGGCGTGAACGTTACCGTTCTTGGCTTTTTCAGCGACGTCGTGGAAGGCGTCGAACATCAGCAGGGTGTGCTTGAGTTCTTTGGCAGCTACTGGCGCCAGTTCGGCGTCGTCCAGCAGGTTTACCAGAGTCACGATGTTGTAGCCGCCCTGCATGGTGCCGAGCAGTTCAACAGCGCGCTTCTTGTCGATCAGGGGGGATTTGGCTTCGCCTTTGGCGATAGCGGACAGGAAGCCGGCCTTGACATAGGCTGCTTCGTCCACTCCAGGCGGAACGCGATTGGTGATCAGGTCAACGAGGAATGCTTCTTCGCCAGCCGGGGGATTTTTCAGCAGCTCGACCAGGCCTGCAGTTTGTTCGGCGTTTAGCGGCTGGGGAACGATACCCAGTGCTGCGCGCTCTTCGATATGTTTGCGGTAGGCTTCAAGCACAGTTATTACCCTCATCAGTGGTCCCAAATGGGTGTCCGGGACGCTCATCCCGAAATTGCCGTACTCATGCGCAGCATGGCGTTGTGAGCCACTTAGCCAGAATTACCGACAATTCCTTACAGAAGCTGCTTTCAAAGTTTTACGCCTGCAGAACGGGAGCTGATGAGGGTTGGCGTTGGGCTTTTCCCCGCTGGAAAAACCCCTCGCCAACACCGCTCTGAAGGAACGACTGTGCTCGTGACGCTTTGAAAACAGCTTCTAACGGACATTGGCGCCTAAAAAGGCAGGCTGATTCTACGGCAAAAAAAAATTAAAGGTAAGTCAGTGTTTATTGGACTTTGGTGGAGGCGGCCGGCAAACCCCGATTCACCCAAGGCCCTGAACGTTGAGGGGTGATCAATGGCCGACAAAGGGCTAACATGCCGGCCTGTTCTGCTTTTTCGCGTTTTGCCTATCTATGCCCAATCAGACCATCAAGACGCCATGCGTCGGCCTTTGCTCCACTGTCTACGGTGACCTGGTGTGCCGTGGCTGCAAGCGTTTCCACCACGAAGTGATCCACTGGAACGGTTACAACGAGGAGGAAAAGCGCGCGGTATGGCTGCGCCTGGAGCAGTTGCTGTCCCAGGTGATGGCCGCCAAGGTGGAGATTTTCGACCCGGCGCTGCTGCGAATGCAGCTGGAGCAACGCAAGATCCGCTTCGTGCCCCATCAGTCGGAATACTGCTGGGCCTACCAGTTGATCGCCCGGGGCGCACGGGTGATCAACAACCTGGAAGCCTACGGGATGGTGGTGCTGCCGGAGTTTCGCGACTGGAATCTGCCGGAATTGCGCGATGCCATCGATCGGGAATTTTTCCTGCTCTCCGAGGCCCATTACCAGCGCTACATTGCGCCGGGTTTCCTCAAAGACGCCTTTGGCGCCTAAAAGCATCGCGAGCAAGCTCGCTCCCACATTGGACCTGTGTCGTTCACAAATCCCCTAATGAAATGGCTACCCCCGCCGCCCCCTGTGATCGACCACTAAGCTTTCACAGGGGGCTTATCGGAGATCATTGCCATGAGCAAAGTAGCTATTGCCGCCATCGATCTGGGAAAACACACCTTTCATCTACATGCACAGGATGATCGTGGTCACGAGCTGTACCGCAAAAAATTCAATCGGGTAGCGCTCATGCAGCACCTGATGAACCTTGAGCCCTGCACTGTCGTGATGGAGGCCTGCGGC
>NZ_JBFUHY010000140.1:0-4350 GCF_056402155.1 Pseudomonas sp. P4_C1 | reverse complement strand
TTCCTGCAGTTTAGCGCGCGGCCAGTGATTGCACTGTGCCATTGTCTTTTTCCGGTCTAACCTTCACCATTCAAACGACTCCCTCCTGCCTATCCAGGATGCCTCGCATTGGCGGCAAGTTTAACGATCCCGCGGATTTTACGCTGGCTGTGCAGCGCATTGCTGCTGGCTGGCGTGATGCTGGGCAGCTTGAGCGCCGATTGGGATTTTTCCCTGATCAGCCGGCGGGCGCAGGCATTGTACGGACCTTTGGGAGAAGGTCAGCAGCGCATCGATGATTGGCAATACTTGCTGGCCAGCCAGAAGCAGCTCGGCGAGCTGGAACAACTCAATGTGGTCAACCGCTTCTTCAATAAACAACTGCGATACGTCGAAGACATCGACCTGTGGCACGAAGTCGATTACTGGGAAACCCCGATCGAAGCCCTCTGGAAAGGTGCCGGAGACTGTGAAGACTACGCTATTGCCAAGTACTTCAGCCTGCGTCACCTCGGTGTAGCCAGTGAAAAGCTGCGTATTACCTATGTCAAGGCACTGACCCAGAATCGCGCGCACATGGTGTTGACCTACTACTCGAGTCCGGAAGCCGAGCCCCTGGTGCTCGACAGCCTGATTGATGCAATCAAGCCGGCCAGCCAGCGAAAGGATTTGCTGCCGGTCTACTCTTTCAATGCGGAAGGGTTGTGGCTGCCGGGCGCCAAGGGCAATAAAAAGGTCGGCGATACCAAACGCCTTTCGCGTTGGCAGGATGTGCTGAAAAAAATGCAGGCCGAAGGATTCCCGGTCGAGACGACTAACTAGGAGCACACGCTCAGATGTCTTTGTTCAAACAGCTGTTGATTGCTATCTGTCTGTTCCTGGTGGTCGCCTTCACCGGCAGTTTCATGGTCAGTCTGGAGAGCTCGCGGACTCAGTACGTCAACCAGTTGCGCTCTCATGCCCAGGACGCCGCGACGGCGCTGGCACTTTCCCTGACACCGAATATCGACGACCCGGCGATGGTCGAGTTGCTGGTCAGCTCGATTTTCGACAGTGGTTACTACGCGAGCATCCGCGTGGTCGATCTTAAGACCGACCAGACCCTGGTTGAGCGCACGGGTATCCCGGCGGTGAACAATGTTCCGGACTGGTTCGTCAAACTGATCGGCCTGGAACCCGCCGGTGGTGATGCGATCGTCAGCCGCGGCTGGGAGCAGGCTGCCCGGGTCGAGGTGGTCAGCCACCCGATGTTCGCGCTGGCCAAGTTGTGGCAAAGCGCTTTGGGCAGCCTGGGCTGGTTGCTGTTATGTGGCGCGGTCAGTGCGGTACTCGGCGCGCTGTTGCTGCGTCAGCAATTGAGGCCGCTGGATTACATGGTCCAACAATCCTACGCCATCGCCCGGCGGGAATTCCTCAGCCTGCCGGAACTGCCGCGCACCCCCGAACTTCGCCGGGTCGTGCAGGCCATGAACCAGATGGTCGAGAAGCTCAAGGCGCTGTTCCAGGAGCAGGCCGAGCGCAGTGAAAAACTACGGGTCGAGTCCTATCAGGACTCATTGACCGGGTTGGCCAACCGACGTTATTTCGAGATGCAACTGTATGCGCGGGTGAGCAACCCGGAGCAGGCCAGTTCGGGTTACCTGCTGCTGTTGCGGGTCAAGGATCTGGCCGGTCTCAACCAGCGCCTCGGCGGCCAGCGCACCGATGAAGTGCTCAAGGCCGTCGGTGAGCAACTGTCTCGCGAGTGCGCCAAATATCCGGAAACCCAGAACCTGGTGACCCGTATCCGCGGTGGCGAATTTGCCGTGCTGGCGCCGGGACTGGTGCGTGAAGAGGCGCTGCAACTGGCACAGAACCTCGACAGTGCCTTGGCCAGTTTGCACGCTACCGGCGCCACCGATGTGGCTGCTGTGGCGTCTATCGGCCTGGCGCCCTTTGCTTACGGCGACTCGCCGCAAGCCGTGCTCAGCCTCGGCGATCAGGCGCTGGCGCAGGCCGAAGGCCAGGGCGAGCAGAACTGGGCCTGTATCGAGCACAGCCTCTCGGCCAGTGTCGGCGACGATCACCACGCCTGGCATCTGATGCTCGACCAGGCGCTGACACAGCGACGTTTCGAGCTGTATTTCCAACCGGTAGTCGCCGCCCAGGACACGCAACTGGTGCTGCACTACAAAGTACTGTCGCGACTGCTCGACGAACACGGCCAGACCATCCCCGCCGGGCGTTTTCTGCCTTGGCTGGAGCGCTTCGGCTGGACTGCGCGTCTGGATCGGCTGATGCTCGAGCGGGTGCTGGAACAAATGAGCGGGCATGAGGAGTCGCTGGCGCTGAATCTGTCGTCGGCGACCCTGGGCGACCCGCAGGCGCAAAACAAAATCTTCGAAATACTGCGTGCACACTCCAACCTGGGCCCGCGCCTGACCCTGGAGATCGGCGAAGAGCAACTGCCTGACCAGGCGGTGCTGGAACAGTTGACCCGGCGCCTGCGCGAACTCGGCTTCTCCCTGAGCCTGCAACGCTTTGGCGGACGCTTCAGCATGATCGGCAACCTGGCACGGCTGGGGCTGGCGTACCTGAAGATCGATGGCAGCTACATCCGGTCGATTGATCTGGAGAGTGACAAGCGCCTGTTCATTGAGGCGATCCAGCGAGCGGCGCACAGCATTGATTTGCCGCTGATTGCCGAGCGGGTCGAGACGCAAGGCGAGTTGTCGGTGATTCGCGAGATGGGGCTGTACGGTGTGCAGGGCCAGTTGTTCGGCGAGCCCAAGCCCTGGAACTAACTCTTTAGTGCCGGGTTGTCAGTGATGCCGTCATCGCGGGATTACCCGCGATGACGGCTGGAACAGTCACTGAAGATCAATGATCAGATCAACCCGCCTTCATCCTCATCGATCAACTGACTCAACCCACCCAACGCCTCACGCGCCTGGGTCCGGTCCATCAGTTTGGCCTGGGCCGCCATCGGCAGGTCGGTGACGCGGATCACGCCTTTCTGGGTCAGCACCTGAATCAAGTCATCGAGTACCCGGATCATTTCCAGGTCACTTTGCTTGAGCTGTTTGAGGCTGTTTTCCACAGCCGCATTGGCAAACCAGGCCTGGATTTCTTGATGGTCGGCCGGTAGCGTTTCCGTGGCCTCGGCGTAGGCGACGGGTTCCACGCGAACTAACAGGCCCTGCGCATCGCGTTGCACGTAAAACATTGAGCATCCCTCGGATTTGAGCCAGCATCGTGCTGTCAGCAGCATAGGCCAACTGCACGCCAGTATGTGGCGCGGTGACGAAATCGTCACCGGGCAGTGGGCGCAAACGTGACGGCCGCCCCATAAGGAGCGGCCGTTTTCATGCATCAGCTGTTGTTGTGATCGACCTTGATTGTCGGGTCGCTACCGGCAATCAGGTTGTGCAGGTTGGCGCTTGACCAGTTGTTGCCTTCCAGTTTGATCGTCACGTCCGGCGTGGCGGCGGCCGCATTGCCCGAGTTGAACTGGCCGGTCGAGCTGACTTGCAGCGACGACACGCCGTCGACCGTGGTGATCTTCAGGAAGTTGTCGATGGTGCTGCCGGTTTCGCCCTGCAACAGATCACGCAGGTCGATCCGGTCGCCTTCGCTGGCCTTGAAGTCCTTGATCACGTCGTTACCGGTATCGCCCGCTTTCCAGACGAAGGTGTCACCACCGGAACCACCGATCAGGATGTCGTTGCCCTGTCCGCCCATCAGCGTGTCGTTGCCGATGCCGCCGAGCAGGATGTCATTGCCCTTGCCGCCGTCGAGGGTGTCGTTACCGCCCGAGCCGAACAGAATGTCATTGCCCGCACCGCCGAGCAGGGTGTCGCTGCCGTCATGGGCGCCGGACACATCGAGCGCGGTGTAATGCTCGGTGATGTACTGGTGCACGTTGCTGGTGGTGACTTTGCTGACGTCCACGCCGGTTTGCTGCGCCACGAAGGCTTGCATCGCCTGGTAACCCTCGCCGGCAATGCCGTTGAAGCTCACCAGATCGCCGAACAGGAGGTCGTTGCCATCGCCACCGCTGACGGTGTCGTTACCCGGCATCGTCGCTTCGGTGTGGCCGATGATCGAGTTGGCCAGATTCTGCGGGTCGATGTTGGTTTGTGGCGTTTGATCCGAGTCGTACGGCTTCAGGTCGTTGAGCGTCACGTCCTTGTTCAGGCCGATGGCCTCGACGTTCGACAGGTTGCTCAGCAATGTGAAACTGCTGGTGGAGTTGCTGATGGTGTCCCCGTCGGTGCTACTGCCGTCGCCGTCACGACCCGAGAACTCGTAGGTGCCGTCGCCCTGGGCATGCAGATAGCCGAAGTCCTTGGATGACCAGTTATTGCCGTTCCCGTTCCCGTTCCCGTTGTT
>NZ_JBFUHY010000139.1:0-4745 GCF_056402155.1 Pseudomonas sp. P4_C1 | reverse complement strand
GCCCGGCAGGAAAACATTGCCAGCCGTAATGTGACGATCAACAACCTGCAACCGGGCTCATTCGACACCGATCGACTGCGTGACAACCTGGTCGCTGCTGCTGAAGAGTCTGGGCAAGACAGTGAGGCATTCCTTGACCAATGCCGTAGTGAAATTCCTGCCAGACGCTTCGGCTCAGCCGAGGAGTTCGGTGCCCTTTGTGCCTTCGTTTGCAGCAGCCATGCGGGCTACCTGACCGGGCAGAACCTGTTGATCGATGGCGGGGCCGTTCGCTCCAGCCAGTAATGGGCAAGGGCTATGCGGGTGTACCCGGGCAATCAGGCTTGAGTTCGCGGCCTCGCCCGGGCGAGCATTGCTAATCAGGGTTTACGCGCAATGATCACCTGACTTTTCGCCACCACGGCATCCAGCGCCTGCTTGATCTGTGCACCCCGTGGCGAGGCCAGGATCGCCTGCCAGGTTTGCGCCCAGTGGTTGAGCAACGGATGGTCCGGGCTGCTGAAGTCGACCTTGGCTTCCCAGAACAACAGCATCCACATCGACCAGTAGAATCCGTACTGGCTGTGGCTGATCACTTCCAGGCCGGCATCGCTGACCATGGCCTTGAACTGCTCTTCGCTGATGATGCGAATGTGGTTGGGCTTCTGGAAATACTCCGCCGCCGCGATATCTTTCTGCAGGTCTTCGGAGCTGGGATGCGGGACGCTCAGCAGATACAACGCGCCCGGTTTGCCGACGCGCACCAGCTCTGCGAGGAATTGGGCCGGATCGTCCACGTGCTCGATGACCTCGGTGGACACCACCCGGGTGGCGGTCGCGTCGGCAATCGGCAGCGGGTTGCAGTCGGTGACATGGCATTCGACGTCGCGGGCCGGTGTATCGGTCAGGCGCTGGCGGGTCGCTTCGACCTTGGCGGCGTCGATGTCGGCGACGATGATCTTCGCGCCGCGCATCCCGCAGAAATGCACGTTGCCGCCGTCGCCACAGCCGACATCCAGCAGTGTGTCCTCGGGGGTCACCGGGAAGCCGGTGAACAGTTCGCCGGTCTGTTGATTGAACCAGCCACTGAGCATCGCATCGTGCAGGCCGAGCATGTAGGGGTCGACTTTTTCCGCCACCGGCGCCGCGGGCGGTGTCTCTGGCTGAACAGGCGCGGGTGTGCCCGCCGTGAGTTTCTTCAAAAGGCTCAGCATGAGGTTGCTCCAGAGGAAGGGACGGCTGTTCGGGAGGTGCCCAGGCGTTTGACCAGCGAGGCGCCGCGGTTGCGCATGGGCATTTCGATGAAGCGATAGTTGAGTTCGCTCAGCAGCACGATCAGGCCGCCAGCCATCAGCAACATCAGAATCGGATGGCCAGCGGGACTGGGCAGCCCGGCAGCCTGTAAACGGAAAACGAATTCACGAACCAGCAAGTAGGCCGGGATATGGATCAGGTAAATCCCGTAGGAACGGCTGCCGACCCACGTCATCAGATTTTTGAACACGCCGCGCGGCAACAGGTAATCGCGGTTGTAAGAAGCGATCCACACCAGCAGCGCACACAACAGCGCAATCACGCCGATCCGGTAAGACGTGAAGGTGAAACGATCCGTTGCCATGAAGCTGAGCAACAGCGATACCGCGATCAGTGCGGCAACACCCGCCCATGGACGGCGCAGGAATTTTGGCTCCCGGCGCCGGTACGAAGGCTGCACGCTCCACATCGCCAACAGCACGCCAAGGGCCAGCGCGTCGGTGCGCACCACCATCAGGATCGGCGTGCGCAAGGTCAACAATTGCAGCGCCACCAACGCCAGCAAAGCCCACACCAGGTGTTTGCGCAACAGCACGATCAGCAGCGGAAACAGCAGGTAGAACTGCTCTTCCAGCGACAGGCTCCAGTACACGAAACTGGTGCCGTACTCGTAGCGATAAAAACTGTCGGCAAAGCGGAAATTGGCGTACTGCGCGATGCCGGCCAGGGTCGCCTGAAGGTTCGCGTGCAGCGTGCCAAACGCGCCGGAGCGGTTGAGAAAAAGACACGCCAGCAACATCAGCGCCAGCCATAACCAGGCCGAAGGCAGCAAACGAAAGGCCCGGCGCAACCAGAAATTGCGTGTCTGTTGCCAGTATTCCTGGCGAGTTGTGCAGCGGCGCAAGGCCGGGATCAGGCTGCGGGCAATGACGAAACCCGRGATCGCGAAAAACAGATCCACGCCCCACCACGGCTGGCTGTACAGCGTGATGCTCTGCAGCAACGGCACAGCCGCCGCGAACAGGCTGTCCTGCAGGTGATGAAACAGCACGCCGAGCACCGCAATGCCGCGCAGCAACTCGATGTCCATGATCCGTTTTTCGTTGCTCATGCGCCCTCCTGGACATGAGGTTTACGGGCAATGATCACCTGGCTCTTGGGCATGAACTGATCCAGCATCTGCTTGATCGCCAACCCGTCGGGCTGGGCCAGCAAGTCCTGCCAGGTTTTCGCCCAGCTCTCCATCAGCGGCGGATACGGCGCCTGAATCCGGTCGCGAACCGCACCACCCAGATCCCGTCCGGCAGCCCGCTCACTGGCCCAGAAAAAAATCATGCCCATGACCCAGAAAAAACCGGTGGCCTGGCGATGCTCGATGACCAGGCCCGCGTCTTCCACCAGCGCGGCGAATCGCTCCGGGCTGAAAATCTGCACGTGATTGGGCGATTGAAAATAGCTGGCCGGGGCGATGCCTTTCTGCAAATGCTCGCCCACCGGGGACGGCACGCTCAGCAGGTACAGCGCGCCGGGGCGGCCCATACGCACGAGTTCGGCCATGAAGGGTTCTGGTTGATCGATGTGTTCGAGAACTTCCATGCACACGACTTTGCTGGCACAGCCGTCGGCCAATGGCAGCGGCAAACTGTTGCTGACCAGCCCCAGATTCGGTTTGTCCGATTGCGCTGCCACTTGCCGGGCAAGATCGCGGACCTTGTCGTACTCACTGTCGGTGAAGATCACCGAAGCGCCTTGACGCACCGCAAACAAGGTCGCGACCCCTTCGCCACAACCGACATCCAGCAAAGTGTCGTCGGCGGTAATGGCAAAGCCTTTGAGCAACTCGCCGCTATCGCCCGAAAACCAGCCGTCATGCATTGCATCGTGCAAGCCCACCTCTCTTGGCGACACACGGGATTGCTCGACCGGCGACGGCGCGGGCCGGGGCTCGGGTTTCGTCTCCGCAAAGAAACGTCTGACCCATGCGCGAATCATGCCTCAGGGGTTTCCACGGCACGGTTCTCGAACAGGCGCTCAAAAAATACGCCAAGCCGTTGCCCGGCAGTGGCCTGGCTGCAGAATTTCTTGAGGCTGGCCACTGCGTGCGCGGACATTTGTGCATAACGCCCGGGATCACCCTTGGCCACGTCATAGCTTGATTGGTAAGCCCTGCACAACGACGCCCAATCGGTGACGTAGCGCAAGGTACGAAACGCCCTGCGCGGGTCATGTGGCCAGGCCGTCAGCTCATCGGTGGAGTCAATCAGGAATGCATTATCGGCATCCAGATAATCGATCATCGCCGTGGTCCGTGGCGCCACCGCCGGTTTGCCACAGGACATGAACTCCATCAGCGGAAGGCATTGGCCTTCGCCATAGGACGTGTTGACTACATAACTCGTGGCTTGCACCAACTGCTCATAGTCCGCGTCAGCCAGATAGCCGTAAATCAGCACGATCCGGCAACGGTAAGACTGGTTTTTGTACAAGTGGTGAAGGATATCGGTCAGCGCTTCTTCGGCATCGTGGTGCGTCAATTTGAGCACCAGCGTTGCGTCGTCCACCTCGCGAAACGTCACGCAAAAGGCACTGAGCATGTCTTCCCAATTCTTGCGCCCGTCACCGGGGTTGAACACCGAGGTGTAAATCACGCCGTCGAGGACCAACTCGTGTTCACTCGGCGGGGCCTCGAAATCAATACCCACACCTTGGCGAGTGGCCACGGGGCCGAAGGCTCGCAAGTCGAGTTCGCGACTGTCGGCCAGCAACCCCTTGAGCGTCAGCCGCACCCGACTGGCCAGAGGCTGGCGTTGCAAGTGGGCGCCACGCTCGGAAAACCGGTCCCATACCGGTGCCGGTACCGCGATGACCGGATAGTCGGTGCCCATCGCTTCGCGCACCGCATTCACGGTGTAGCTGGAATGTGTAATCGCCGCACCCGCTGCCCGCAACACCGTGCGCCAGTCATTGAGCGGGTCACCGGCAAAGGGTTCGTTGGGGATGGTGCTGAATTCCCACGCGAACACCGGCAGCGTCGGGCAGGTGAAATTGACCGGCGTGCGATGAGGCGGTGAGAACGACAGGAACACGCACGCTTCACCACGGGACAAACAGTCCATGTACAAGGCATCGACTTCGGTCTGCGGGTCGCTGACTTCGACCACTCGCCCCAGCCGCTCCAGCACGGGCCGGTACTCCTTGAGCACGAAGTAATAGCTGTACTCCGAGCGGCCAAGGTTCTGGGCAATGGTGTGCTGGTTGGTTTCCGAATGAATGATGATCAGCATGAGGCGATATCCGTCACGGTTGCTGTCGGCAAAGCCTGCGGCGCCAGCCCGAAAAAATCCGCCATGCGTTTCTGTACCGGGGCGAAAGCGCAGTAATCGTGCATGCGCTCGACGGCGGCGAGGGACATGCGCCGATACTCCAGCGGTTGTTCCTTGGCCAGGCGGTAGCTGTTTTCGTAAGCGGTTTTCAGCGAACCCCAATCCGGCCGGTAACGCAGGGTGCTGTAG
>NZ_JBFUHY010000138.1:0-4895 GCF_056402155.1 Pseudomonas sp. P4_C1 | reverse complement strand
TTGACTGATACACCGCTATCGCGAGCAAGCTCGCTCCCACAGGTACTTATGTAAAGCCAGCGAGCAAAAAAAGCCGCAACCTTGAGGTTGCGGCTTTTTTGTTCCAGAGATCGATCAGTGGGCGAACAACGAGTTGCCCTTCTGCCCCGCCAGTTTCTCCGGCTTGATCAGGAACCGCGCCAGTGCCGGCAACAGCCACAGCGCACCGAACATGTTCCACAACAGCATGAAGGTCAGCATCAGACCCATGTCGGCCTGGAATTTGATGGCCGAGAAGATCCAGGTGCACACGCCGATGGCCAGGCACAGACCGGTGAACAGCACCGCCTTACCGGTGGACTTCAGCGTCTGGTAGTACGCTTCTTGCAGCGGCAGGCCGGCACGCAGGAAGCTTTCCAGGCGGCTGTAGATGTAGATGCCGTAGTCCACGCCGATCCCCACCCCGAGCGCCACGACCGGCAGGGTCGCCACTTTCACGCCGATGCCCATGAAGGCCATCAGGGCGTTGCCGAGTACCGACGTCAGCACCAGCGGCAGCACGATGCACAAGGTCGCCGCCCACGAACGGAAGGTGATCATGCACATGACCGCGACGCAGATGTACACCAGGATCAGGATGGTCAGCTCGGACTTCTTGATCACCTCGTTGGTGGCCGCCTCGATCCCGGCGTTACCGGCAGCGAGGATGAACTCCAGGCCTTCCTTGTTGTTTTCCTTGGCGAACGCCTGCACCGCATGCACCGCACGATCCAGGGTTTCGGCCTTGTGATCGTTGAGGAACACCAACACTGGCGCCAGGGAACAGCTGTTGTTGTACAGGCCGTCAGCGCGGGCGATGGAGTTGTTCAGCACATCAGGGTTACGCGACAGGGTTTCCCATTTCAGGTTGCCTTCGTTCATGCCCTTGATCATTTGCTTGGACACAGTCACCAGGGAAATCGCCGATTGCACGCCTTCGGTGTTCTGCATCTTCCACATCAGCTCGTCGATCGGCGCCATGGCTTCGTAGCGCGAGCAGCCTTCAGCCTTGGTCTTGACCATCACCACCAGCACATCGGAACTGGTCGAGTAGTTATTGATGATGAAGTTGTTGTCCTTGTTGTAGCGCGAGTCCGGACGCAACTCCGGGGCACCCTGGTCGAGGTCGCCGATTTTCAGGTTCTGGCTGTACCAGAGACCGCCGCCAAAGGCGATCAGCGCCAGCAGAATGGACACCGGTGCGACTTTGGCGCTGGCGAAATTCGCCAGCAGGCGCCAGAACGGATGTTCGCGATGCGCGTCCTTTTTGCTGCGTTCGACCGCACGCTTGCTGATGCCGACATAGGAAATCGCCACCGGCAGCAGGATCAGGTTGGTGAACACGATTACCGCCACACCGATGGATGCGCCGATCGCCAGTTCACGGATCACGCCGATATCGATGATCAGCAGCGTGATGAAACCCACGGCATCGGCGAGGATTGCGATCATCCCCGGCAGGAACAACTGACGGAAAGTACGACGCGCCGCCGTCAGGGCGTTGTCCGCCTCACTCGATTGCAGGGCGATCCCGTTGATTTTCTGTACGCCGTGGGAAATACCGATGGCGAAGATCAGGAACGGTACCAGCATCGAGTAAGGATCGAGCCCGAAGCCGAAGAAGTGCATCAACCCCAGTTGCCAGACCACTGCCACCAATGTCGTGCTCAACACCGCGACGGTACTGCGCAGGCAGTTGGTGAACCACAGCAAGAGGATCAGGGTGATGACGAAGGCGACACCGAAGAACATCACCACCATCACCAGGCCATCGATCAGGTCACCGACTTTCTTGGCGAAACCGACGATGTGGATCTTCACATTCGGGTTCTGTACTTCGAACTTGGTGCGGATCTTGTCTTCAAGCTCGTGGGAGAACTGGCGGTAGTCCAGCGCCAGCAACTTGCCCTGGTCCTGCGGGTCCGGGAAGGACTCCAGCAACGGAATGTCGACGATGCTCGACTTGAAATCGTTGGACACCAGGCGCCCGACCTGGCCGGACTTGAGCACGTTGTTGCGCAGCAAATCGAGGCTGGCTTGGGAGCCATTGTAGCTCTGCGGGATCACCTCACCGCCAGCGAAGCCCTCTTCCGTCACTTCGGTCCAGCGTACGCTCGGGCTCCACAGCGACTTGAGGCCGGAACGGTCGACACCGGAGATGTAGAACACCTCATCGTTGATCTGACGCAGGGTCTCCATGTACTCCTTGGAGAAGATGTCGCCATTGGTGGCTTCCACCGAGATCCGCACGGTGTTGCCCAGGTTCGCCAGATCGTTGCGGTGCTCCATCATCTTCTGGATGAAGGGATGCTCCAGCGGGATCATTTTTTCGAAGCTGGTGGACGGACGGATCAGCGTCGCCTGCCAGAACAGGAAAATACTGACCAGCAGGCAGATCGTGATCACTGCCGGGCGGTTGTTGAAGATCAGGCGCTCGAGGAACGTCGCCTTGTCCTGGTGATGAGTACTCAAGGAAGTCATAGCTCCGCCTTCTTGTTATTAACCCGGCTCATTTGCCCGCTTTTTATTTGCCAAGCTCAGTGCCGTCAGGCGAAGTGACGCGAACGCCGCCCTGCCCGGCCAGAACCAGATTGCCATTGCCTGCCACAGTCACTGCCGAGACGGAAATACGGTCCGCACGATTGACCACCTTGAAGGTTTCGCCATCGTCGCTGCTGCGAATCACCGAGCCGCCGTTGCCGACGATCACGATGGAACCATCGTCGAGCAGCGTGCCGCCGGACAGCCCGAACTCCAGGTCACCGCGTTCAGCCTTGAGCTCGACTTGCTCCCAGGTGGTGCCGAAGTCCGTGGAGCGATAGAGGTTGCCACGCAAGCCGTAGGCCAGCAGCGTATTAGGCTGCGCCGTACCGATCACGCCAAACAGCGAGCCTTCGTACGGACCTTCGAGTTTTTCCCAGGTCTGGCCCCAGTCCGCGGAGCGGAACATGCTGCCCTGCTCGCCGACGATGAACAGCCCGGCGTCCTTGACCGCGGCAATCGCGTTCAGGTGGTACTGGTCTTCATTGTCCAGGCGGTCGCTGGCGTCTTCCCAATGCTTGCCACCGTCGGTGGTTTCCATCAGCGAGCCGTAAGCGCCCACGGCAAAGCCGCTGTTGACGTCCTTGAACCAGACATCGAGCAGCGGCGATTCGCGTTTCAGATCTTCGAATTGCCTGGTCCAGGTCGCGCCGCCGTCCTCGCTGGCGAGGATCTGCGCGTCATGACCGACGGCCCAGCCGTGCTTGTCATCGACAAAGAACACCGACGTCAGCAGGGCCCGGGTCGGAACCTTGGCCTGGGTCCAGTTCGCGCCCTGGTCATCGGAATACAGGATGTGCCCACGATCCCCGACCGCCACCAGGCGCTTGCCGGCGTGGACGACATCGAGCATCAGGCTTTTGGCAGCCTTGGCGGATTCAATGGAATAAACAACGTCGGATGCTGACGCCGCTGCGGCCAGCGCAGGTGCCGACAGCATGGCAGAGCCCAACAGCGAGAGCGCTGTAGCCAGCAACGCGAATTTGCGCAGTGCCGGCGGGCGGCAGATACCCACACCCATGACAGGCTCACTCATAGACCTTCTCCCATTATTATTGTTAGGTCGTTCAACCTTTCTGGGCGCCGCAAGGGTGCGTGTCTGGACCGGCTGTTTCAGAGCATAGTCCTGAAACCCGCAATCCAGAGCCCCTTCGGAAGCTGGCTTATCCTATCGGTGTTTTTTAATGTCTGACAATCGACGCCACGTTATGTTTTGTTAACCGGGGGGGATGGGGGGGTGTTCTGAATGGTGGGTATCAGGTGGGGTGATTGGTGATTGGTGTACATATCCATTGCTGCGGTCACGACCACCTGTGGGAGCGAGCTTGCTCGCGATGGCTTTGTGTCAGGCGATGATTGTTTTTTGAGTGTACATATCCGTTTCTGCGGTAACGGCCTCTGGCGGTTCCGCTCTTACAGCGGGTCACTTTGAAAAGCGCAAAGTAACCAAACGCTCTTGCCCCTGACATTCGGTGCCTCGCCGTGGCTCGGCATGCCCTCGCTCCGGTCCTGCTCCGTGGGCCCGCCGCCATCGGCCATCCATGGCCGGCGGCGGCTAACCCGGCATCCATGCCGGGTTGCCCACTGCGCAGAACCTCCTCTCGGCCTCACGAGGGGGCGTGTACCGCAACAGCGTCCGAGGCGGCCTACCGGCCGGCCTGGTTGTTGGGTTCGTTCGTCTGGGAGGTATCTGGTCGACTGGCAAGCCGCTATCGCGAGCAAGCTCGCTCCCACAGAAAAGCAAAGGCAGATCGGCGTACACAGACGCTTCTCACCACTCATCAGGCTGAGTGGAGGTGTTCATCCGGGGATTGGCGCGCAGCGCCGTTCGACGCAGTCGAACTCATTGCATGTAGGTCGAAGCGAAGCCGACCGGAGGGCAATGTCTCGCGATGAGCCTGTTCCACGCTGCGCTTGAGCACTGCCAGGACGTTGTAGGCCAGGATCGCTGAAGCAAATCCCAGCAACGCCGCCCGCGGAGCGCCAAGGCTTTCGATTTCACTGTCCAGCACCGACTCCAGGCGCTGGAACATCCCTTCGATACTCCAGCGACGACGGTATAACTCGGCGATCTGCCCGGCGCTGACGGTGTCTGGCAAGTTGCTCCAGAACCACATCACMGTGTCGCCTGAGTCAGTAGGTGTCTGTAGGTTCAGTTCAACTCGGCGCCAGCGGTGACCACCTTTGAGTTCGATGATCTGCTCGCGCACCGTTGCGGATTCGATGGCCACAGATTCTTGCCAGCCGCCTTCCTCAATCAACCGTGGATGTTTGCTTTGCTGGCGAATAATGAAAGAAGCCCCCGCGTCCTCGCAGGCTTGCATGACGGCATGACG
>NZ_JBFUHY010000137.1:0-5192 GCF_056402155.1 Pseudomonas sp. P4_C1 | reverse complement strand
CCTTAGCGCCCACCGGAGTCGAGCCCAAACGTTCCTTCCGAACCTGGTCGACCCAGCGGCGCAGGGCCGTAGGACCGATATCCAGGCTGGCGCAGACCTCGGGAACCGACTGTCCCTCGTCCAGCACCATGCTCGCCGCCTTGAGTTTGAACTCACTGGAATAAGATTTACGCATAGCCAAAACACCTCAGATTTGGGCGCCATCATAGCGCCCGATTGAAGTGTCCAAAATCATTAGGCCAGTTCAGCCTGCTCGCGATGGCGGCGTGTCAGGCAGCATTGATGTTGAATGTGACGCCGTCATCGCGAGCAGGCTCGCTCCTACAGGGGAAGGATTTTCAGTGGGTTTCGGCGGTGCACAGCGACCGCCATGCCGCCTGCGCCAGCATGTCCCGGTACGCCTTCGGGCTGCCCTTGACCCGGCCCGACAACCAGGCGCGGCAGTAACTGTCTGCCTGGCCGATGATCAGCGACAGTATCAACTCCCCCGGAAAACTACCCAGTTCATCGCCGTGTGCCCCCAGCCACTTCAGCAACTGCTTGTTGCGTACCTTGTTGCGGGTGGCGAGTTCGTCCTTGAACGGCCCCTTGGTGACGGCAAACCGCGCGTGGTACTGGAACCGCGCCCACTCCGGCTGGCTATCGACCCAATCCACATAACTGTGCACCAGCGCATGCACCCCTGATTGAGTGGTTTTAGCCTCAGCCAGGTAGCTATCGCGCAAACGGGCCTGATCATCGAGGGCGGTAAAAAACAGCGCCGCCACCAGGCCTTCCTTGTTGCCGAAATGGTGATAGATCGCGCCGACACTGGTATCGCATTCGGCGCGGATCATTTCGATGGTGGTGGCCTCGATCCCCTGTTCGTTGAACAGGCCGAGGGCCTTTCTGAAGATGTCGCGCTTGAGTTCGGCGCGTCGTCCGGGGTAGCAGCGTTCGAGCAGGTCGGTGGTTTCCATGCGTAAAAACAGTCCAGGAAAGTCATGGCTGGAGGCTGGCGATTGCCAACGAACAAGTGGCGCTAGGTTGACAGATTTCTCTTTGACAGAATACTGTTCCGTTACAGAACAATATTCCGTTACGGAGCATTGTTCTGCAAACTGTCATCCTCAAGAGGCATCAAAATGAGTCAGTTCCTCAGCATGTTCAACAGTGCAGGGCCGCAAGCGTTCAGCAAAATGGCCTGCCAGGTGGCGCCCTACTTCTCCACCATCAACCCGCTGGTCAAGGATTTGCGCAAAGGCTCGGCCACCGTGCACGTGCCGTTTGCCCGGGAAATCACCAATCATTTGGGGACGGTGCATGCGATTGCCATGTGTAACGCCGCCGAACTGGCTGCCGGGATGATGACCGACGTTTCCATTCCCGCCGGCGCACGCTGGATTCCCAAAGGCATGACCGTCGAATACCTGGCCAAGGCCAAGAGCGATGTGACGGCGGTAGCCGAGGGGGATGCCGTGGACTGGACCACTGAAGGCGACAAGATCGTGCCGGTGGACATTCACGATGCCGAGGGCAAGAAGGTGTTCACGGCGCGGATTACCATGAATGTGAAGCTGGCCTGAAGGCTGACAAAGCTTTCGCAGGCGAATCGGTCAACTGTGGGAGCGAGCTTGCTCCCACAGGGGGATCTGTGGTGTTTGGGGGAGTGCGGTCAGACCAGGCGCAACCGAGGGCCGGCGGCCGGCACCGCATCATCCCCCAACCGCCCCCGCACAAATTCATTGGCCTTGCGCGTCAATTGGTCCAGATGCCGGTCGCGCTGTTTTTCCGCGTCGGTCATGGCCCGCTTGCCATGCTTTTGCAGCAGATAGGTATGAATCTGCCGCACTTCCAGCGAGCTGTAGATCGACGCCACATCCAGCAGTGCCATCAAGCCATCGGTGGCGTGGTCGCGAGTGTTCATCAACACCTGGGTCGCACGCACGCCCACCACCTCGAAGCCCATCGCCTCGAAGTACGGCACCTTGGCCACCGCGCATGTCAGCTCGGCATGGGGATAACGGCCGACCATTTCCCGCAGCATCCGCCGGGCCACGCCCTGGCGCCGATACTCGGCCTGCACCGCCATGTAGGCCACGCCACACGCCTCGGGGTCGTCCTGCACCGGCAGGTACAGTACAAAGCCAATCACCTTTTGCGGATCGTCTTCGTCGGTGGCAACGATCAGCTCCACGGCAATGCCCTTTTCACCGTTCAGCGCCTCCAGATACAGGTGCACCTCATAGCCGATCGCGTATTGATAGAGGTTGTACAGCAGGTTGCTGGGCGGGATCGCGACCATGCTGATGTCGGTCAGGTTGTCGACCACCATCTGCAGGATCTGGCTATTGATGTGCTCGGGGCACGGGGTCTTGAAGTGGCTGATCAGGGGCATTGCGGTGACGGGCTCCGGGAGGCAAGGGCCGCCTATCATAGCGCGCCTGATACGTGCGGTCCGAAAGGTGATGGACAGACATTCCCCATTCATGCGCCATGAGCGTCGCCGGCGTTTGCTTTATGGCTGGAGGCGTTGCGTTTTCGAGACTGGCAGCAGAGTCCGGCACACTTTGTGCTGGATTAACAGGCGTCTTCGCGAACCGGCTCGATCCCCCAGGGGACAGCGGTTTGCCCACAACTCGTTTTTCTGTGGGATCGAGCCTGCTCGCGAGAGCGTCCACTATCACACCCGCCTGTGGTGTGAGTGGGGGGGAATGGGTGGGTGAAGCCCCCAACGTTGAGGATTCCCGCCCACTGCGCCACCACGACCAAAGTCGAATCCATCAAGCGTTTGATATCAAACAGCTATTTTTCTCCCCCCGCCCCCCCGCTTTTGGCGCACCTCTTGCATCGGGCGAATTGCGAATATCAGTCACACCGGCGCGCGCCAAGGGAAACAAAATGAAAAACCCACCTGACCTCAAGTCGCTCGGCTTTTTCCGAAAACCGAGCATCGCCGCTGTGATGCTGATCAACATCAGCCTCGGCAACGCCAACGCCGTACCGCTGGATGATTTCGGCCCGCCACCCCCGACGGACCCCTCGGCGTTTAGCAATCCGCCGGCCGACCTCGATGCCGCGGCGGCTGCCTTGCGGGCCATGCCACCCGTCTACCAGGGCTCCATCGCCCTGCCCAATGGCGCTTTTGGTACCCGCCTCACCACGCCAACGACCGACAACGTGCTGCCGCCAGCCCTGCAGACATCCTTCAAAATCCCCACCAATGGCAAGCCCAGCCCATTGTTCGGGGCCCAGCCGTACACGCAGCAACTGCTGCTGTTCGAAGAATTCGGCACGGAAAAACTCGACCCGACACTGCCGGCACCGCCCCTGACCTTTCCGGTTCCGCTCGTCGGCCCGGCGCCCACGCAGGACCCGAGCAACATCGCCCGTAGCGGCCCTTCGCCCACGGCGCTGGTAGCCTTCATGCGCCAGCCGGGGCTGTTCCCGTTTCCGTCGCAATTTTCCAACGTGCTGGACCGCAACCCGTGGAAAGCGCAGATCGAAGCCTTCCTCAACCGCCATCCGGTCGGCTCGCCGGCCGAAGGTCGGCCGCCAGGAAAAGGCTGGTCGCACCAGCGCTGGAACGAATTCTTCCCGCAGGTCGGCTTCAAAACCGTACAAGCGGGCGCCCAGGTCAACAGCGGCATGCGCGACCGCCGACAGTTGCACAACTACGCCGTCGGTGAGTTCGGGCCGGGCGGGCTCTACAACCAGACCTCGATTACCCCGGTCATTGCGGGCACCACCAAAGGCATCAATGTCCGTTTTCACCCCAACATGCCGATTCAGAACCACAAGGCGCTCTGGACCTTCGACGGCACCTTTCCGCCAAAACTGTTGATGGTGCGTTACGGTCAAGCCGCGCTGATGCGCCACTACAACGCCCTGCCGATCGATCCGGCGGCCAACATGGGCTTTGGYCTGCACACCCTCACCACCCAYGAACACAACGGCCACTCSCCSGCCGAAAGCGAYGGYTTTWCCRRYGCGTTCTTCTTYCCRGGMCAGTACTACGACTATCGCTGGCCGATCCAGTTGGCCGGTTACGACACCATCAACACCACTGCCGAGGACCCACGGGCCGCGTTCCCGTGCGACCCCGGTGAAATCCTGTTCGTCAACGACGCCAGCCCCGGCTTCAAGACCTGCAACAACGGCACCATCAAGATCCGTGGCGACTGGCGCGAAACCATGAGCACCCACTGGTTCCACGACCACATGCTCGATTTCACCGCGCAGAATGTCTACAAGGGCAATGCGACGATGATGAACTACTACAGCGCCGTGGACCGTGGCAACGAGGCGGTCGACGACGGGGTCAACCTGCGCTTGCCCAGCGGTTCGGGGCTGGGGTGGGGTAACCGCGACTATGACGTCAACCTGACGATTGCCGACAAGGCCTGGGACCAGACCGGCCAGTTGTGGTTCAACCCCTTCAACACCGACGGCTTTCTCGGTGACCAGGTGCTGACCAACTGGGAGTTCAAACCCTTCCTGGACGTACGTGCCCGCCGCTACCGTTTCCGCATTCTCAACGGATCGGTTTCTCGCTTCTTCACGCTGGCGGTGGTGCGTCAGGTCAGTGGTAATGGTGGCGAGTTTCCTGGCCCGAACAACTCCGGAGTTTCCTATAACCGGGTGCCGTTCCACATGATTGCCAACGACGGCAATATCATGGAGCACGCGGTGCCGTTCGATGGCAGCCTGGACCTCGATGGCGACGGCGACACGCAGGACCACAATGCCATTCTGCCGATACTGGGCATTGCCGAGCGCTATGACATCGTCGTCGACTTCGCGACAAACGGCATCAGCCCGGGCGACAAGATTTTCTTCGTCAACATTGCGGAGCATGAAGACGGCAAGCGTCCGAAACGCGACATTCCATTGGCGGATGTACTCTCCGAGAAGTACCTGCCCGTGGTCAGGCAAACCAGCCACGGGCCACAGTGGGTCAACGGTGACCCGGGCGTGGGCCTGTTCCTGCAACTCAACGTCCAGCCTTACACCGGCCAGGATGTCAGCATGAATCCGGTCGACTTCGAGCCCGCCAAGCCTGGCAAGCCCGAGGGCAAGTTCATGATCCCCTTGCCCTTGCATCGTGATGACCCTGCGGATATCGCCCGGCTTGCCCAGGCACGGCACCGCACCTTTATCTTTGGCCGCTCCAACGGCACGGACTTCAAGCCCTGGACGATCAAGACCGATGG
>NZ_JBFUHY010000136.1:0-5348 GCF_056402155.1 Pseudomonas sp. P4_C1 | reverse complement strand
GTCCAAACGTGCCTGGGCCTACGTACTGCCTAATGCTGAAACCCGAATCGAGAAGCCCATGGACTATGAAACTTTCGTGAAGAGCACCGGGCTCAAATTGCTCGGGAACTTGCCCGTCTCAGGTTCCGCAGGGCGCACTTGATGGCTGGATGAGCAGCACCCCAAAGGTTGAATGCAACCGATGGGGTGCTTCATCCGCAATCAAGCGTTGTGCGTGATTGCTGAGGATCAATGCCTTTGGATTAATTCAACTTAAAAAATCGGCAGGAAGTAACAAATAGTAAAAATGAACTATACCCAATAGGGCAATCGCTCCTGACCCCGGGACATGATGCCTCTGAAGTTGGTCGTCCCAGGAACTTCAACGTCAGACAGACCGAGAGATTCTGGTTATGAACGCCTTGAAAATCGCTGCCAGCGATGCGGTACGAGTTTGCTTTCGTAATTCCCGTGAAATCGTCCAGCTCGACCAGACTGACTTTACCGATGTCGCTGTCGCCGTACTCTCGAAAGATGATTTGGCAGCAGGGGCGCTGGATGCCATCAAGCGTACCGGCTTCGACATCCCCATCTTCCTGGTGGCCTCTCAGGGCCGCAGCAATCGTTCCCTGGAGGTCTACAAACAACTGCAGGATGTGATTTTGCAGGTCAATGGTGTGTTTGACCTGTCCAGCAATAATGCCGAGTACTACGGCAATCAACTGGAGACCGCCGCCAAGGCCTATGAAGAAAGCCTGCTGCCGCCGTTCTTCGATGCGCTCAAGCATTACACCGAATCGGCCAACGCGACCTTTGCCTGCCCCGGCCACCAGGGCGGCCAGTTCTTTCGCAAACACCCGGCAGGTCGGCAGTTTTTCGACTTCTTCGGCGAGACGCTGTTTCGCGCCGACATGTGCAACGCCGACGTCAGGCTCGGTGACCTGCTGATCCACGAAGGCCCGGCGCTGCTGGCGCAAAAACATGCGGCCAAGGTGTTCAACGCCGACAAGACCTACTTCGTGCTCAACGGCACCTCGGCGTCGAACAAAGTGGTGACCAGCGCCCTGTTGACCCCGGGCGACCTGGTGCTGTTCGACCGCAATAACCACAAATCCAATCACCAGGGTGCGCTGTTGCAGGCCGGCGCCACGCCGGTCTATCTGGAAACCGCGCGCAACCCCTACGGCTTCATCGGCGGCATCGACGCTCACTGTTTCGAAGAAGACTACCTGCGCCAGCTGATCGCCGAAGTCGCCCCGGACAAGGCGCAACTGCCACGGCCGTTTCGCCTGGCGATCATTCAACTGGGCACCTATGACGGTACCATCTACAACGCCCGGCAAGTGGTCGACCGCATCGGCAAGCTGTGTGACTACATCCTGTTCGACTCGGCGTGGGTCGGTTACGAACAGTTCATTCCGATGATGAAGGATTGCTCGCCGATGCTGCTCGATCTGGACGAGAACGACCCGGGCATCTTCGTCACCCAATCGGTACACAAGCAGCAGGCCGGTTTCTCCCAGGCCTCGCAAATCCACAAGAAAGACCGGCACATCAAAGGCCAGGCCCGCTACTGCAACCATCACCGGCTCAACAACGCCTTCATGTCCCAGGCTTCAACGAGCCCGTTCTACCCGCTGTTCGCCTCACTGGATGTGAATGCCCGCATTCACTCAGGCCGCAGTGGTCTGCGCCTGTGGGACGACTGCGTGAAGTTCGGCATCAATGCGCGCAAGCTGATCATCGAAGCCTGCACCATGGTCCGCCCATTCGTGCCGGATACCATCGACGGGCGCCCATGGCAGGATCATTCGACCGATGCTATCGCCAGCGATATCCGTTTCTTTGAGTTCCATCCGAAGGATCGCTGGCATGCCTTTCCCGGTTATGCCGACAAGCAGTACTTCATCGATCCCTGCAAACTGCTGTTCACCACGCCGGGCATCGACCCGGTGGACGGCAGCTACACCGAGTTCGGCATTCACGCCGGCATCCTGGCCAACTTCCTGCGCCAGAACGGCATCGTTCCGGAAAAATGCGACCTCAACTCCATCCTGTTCCTGCTCACCCCGGCTGAAGACTGGGCAAAGATGAGTCACCTGGCGGCACAGATCGCCCGTTTCGAACGCTTCGTTCAGGACGACGCGCCGATGAGCCGGGTGCTGCCAGCGATCTATACGCAGTACGAAGAACGCTACCGCGACTACACCATCCGCAGGCTCTGCCAGGAAATGCATGACCTGTATCGCAGCCACAACGTGCAGCAGCTGCAGAAGGACATGTTCCGCAAGGAACACTTCCCGAAAAAGGCCATGAACCCGCAGCAAGCGCAAATCGAGTACATCCGCGGCAACGTCGAGCTGGTGGCGTTGGCGGATGCCGATGGTCGCATTGCAGCCGAGGGCGCGTTGCCTTACCCGCCGGGCGTC
This sequence comes from Pseudomonas sp. P4_C1, assembly GCF_056402155.1. NCBI lineage: Bacteria > Pseudomonadati > Pseudomonadota > Gammaproteobacteria > Pseudomonadales > Pseudomonadaceae > Pseudomonas > Pseudomonas sp. P4_C1. Next base: position 2,940 of record NZ_JBFUHY010000136.1, on the reverse strand, counting down.
TTGTGCGTGGTGCCGGGAGAAATCTGGGGTGGCGCGGTGCTCAAGTACTTCCTGGCGCTGGAGGAGGGCATCAACCGCTTGCCCGGCTTCACACCGGAACTTCAAGGCGTTTATCTGCAGCAGGAAGGCGGTCGCACGCGGGCGTATGGCTATGTGATCAAGCAGTAAGGATCACCCTCGTACTCGGTGGCAGGTGTCAGGTCAGCGGGCCCAGGGGTTAACTCTCTGAACAGGGCAAGGAGTTTGCGATGGCTGATTCAAGCAAGAAAATGGGCCTGATGGGGCTCACGACGCTGGTAACGGTCAACATGATGGGCTCGGGCATCATCATGTTGCCCACCAACATGGCTCAGTTGGGTGCCGTCTCTTTGTTGTCGTGGATTTTCACGGCGATTGGTTCGATGGCCATCGCCTACTGCTTTGCCCAGTGTGGCGTCTTCTGCTCGCGCTCCGGCGGTTTGTCCGCCTACACCGAAGAGGCCCATGCGAAGTCGGGTTTTTTCCTCTGTTCGTACCTGTACTTCCTGTCACTGRCCATCGCCAACGTGGCCGTGGCCATTTCGGCGGTGGGCTACATGACGGCCTTCGTGCCCTGGCTGGGCACGGGTGCGATTCCACTGTGCATCGGCACGATCGCACTGATCTGGCTGACCACCTTCGCCAACTTCGGTGGCCCAGGCATCACCGGCAAGATCGGCGCCTTCACGGTGTGGGGCGTGATTATTCCGGTAGCCGGCCTGAGCATCATCGGCTGGTTCTGGTTCAAGCCCGATGTGCTGGCCGCCGCCTGGAACCCCAATAGCCTGGCGATTTCCGAAGCCATCGGCAAAGCCATTCCCCTGACCCTGTGGGCCTTCCTGGGCATGGAGTCGGCGGCCCAGGCCACCGATGCCGTGGAAGACCCCAAACGCAACGTGCCATTGGCCTGCCTGTTCGGCACCCTGGGTGCCGCCGTGGTCTATGTGCTGTCGACCACCGTTATCCAGGGCATCATTCCCAACGCTGAGCTGGCCAAGTCCTCCGCCCCCTTCGCGCTGGTCTATGCCACGATGTTCAGCCCGATGGTCGGTAATATCGTCATGGCGCTGGCGGTCATGGCCTGTGTCGGCTCGCTGCTGGGCTGGCAATTTACCCTGGCGCAAACCGCCAAGATGACGGCTGACCAGAACCTGTTCCTCAAGCTGTTCAGCAAGGTCAACGCCATGAATGCCCCCGTCGTCGGCATGATTGTCTGCGGTGTGCTGCAGACCCTCCTGGCCCTGTCGACCATCTCGCCCGACGCCGCCRCACAGTTCAGCAAGCTGGTCAGCCTGGCGGCGGTCACCAACCTGATCCCTTATATAACTGCGATGACCGGCCTGCTGGTGATCATGCACAAGGCCGGGGTCTCGTCGGCCATACACTCGCGTAACGTGGTGGTCCTGCTGATTGCAATAACGTACGCCTTGTACGCCTTGTATGCCTGCGGCAAGGACGCAGTGATGGGCGGCACCCTGGTGCTCGCTTTCGGCTACCTGCTCTATGGATTCCTCGCCAAGCGCTTCACCGACGCGCCGGCGGCCAACCAGGCAAGGGCCGCAAACCCTTAGGCGTGGCCAACAGGACTGCACAGACATCTGCATACGGGGAAACCGGACATGAACGTACCATTTGCCACAACCACCAGACTGCTGCTTGCCTTCGCACTCTCGACGCTGCCGCTAGTGGCTGGCGCCAACACCGTTGAACGCGTGCGCAGCAGCCAAACCTTGACCCTGGGCTACTTGCCGGACCTGGCCCCTTTCAGCAAGCAGGAAGGCGACAAAGCCAGCGGTTATGCCATCGACCTGTGCCTGAAAGTCGCCGACAAGCTCAAGAGCGAGCTGGGTCTGCCCGACCTGCAAGTGCGCTACCAGCCCGTCAAGATTTCGGACGAGGTCAACGCGGTGAGCCAGGGTAAAGTCGACATCCTCTGCACGCCGACACCGCCTACCCTGGAACGGCGCAAGATGATCAGTTACTCCATACCGATCTACACTGCCGGCCTCTCGGTCGTGGTGCGCAACGATGCTCGCGAATCGCTGCTCAATGTGCTCAATGGCAAGGTGGCCAATACCGGCCCGACCTGGCGTGCCAGCATTAACAACGGTCTGGCCAACCAAACCTACGCGACCCTGGAGGGGGGCGTGACCGAAGACTGGATTCGCGAACAGATGCGCCTGCTCAACGTGATCGCTTCGCTGGTGACCGTGGCCAACAACGACGAGGGCGTCAAGCTGGTCGCCGAGGGCAAGGCCGATGCCTTCTTCTCCGAACGCATGCTGCTGCGCAATGAAGTCGCCAAGGAGGGCGCGGCCAAGAACCTGATGCTCCTGGACCGCATCTTCGAGTACTCGCCGGTGGCGATGATCGTGGAGCGTAACGACGAAGACTTCCGCTTGCTGGTCGATATGGCCCTGAGTGAAGCCTATCACTCGGGCTTCATAGAAAAGGCCTACGACCAGTACCTGGGCGGAACCAACGCTACCGTGAAAAAACTGTTCAGGGTGTATGCGTTGCCTTAGTGGCATCGTTGGCAACGGGCGCTCCGCGGACGTGTTGCTACTGTAGGAGCGAGCTCGCTCCTACAGATCCGCACCGGGCCCAGGACAGGCTTTTTTGGTGTTTCAGGCGGACGCGCTCACTCCTTCGGCTTTTTCTTGCGACGCAACGTCATGCAGGGAAATCCTCGAAGTCTCCGGCAATGCCAGACCACCCGCCAGCGCGAGCAATGCAACCGCGATCAGATAGAACGCTGGCGACAGGTTGCTGCCGGTGGTGCTGATCAGCCATGTCGCCACCAGCGGAGCGGTGCCGCCAAAGAGGGTGTACGCCATGTTGTAGGTGATCGCCGAGGCGGTGTATCGGGTACGGGTAGGGAAGGTTTCCGAGAGCAAGGCCGCCGTCACCACGCCACACAAC
>NZ_JBFUHY010000135.1:0-5412 GCF_056402155.1 Pseudomonas sp. P4_C1 | reverse complement strand
GTACTAAGTGGTGCGGCTCGTACAGGTCGCGGGGAATGAACTTCCGGGTACGAAAAATCAATCGCGCGACCATTGTTAGTTTATCAATGTCCGCCCAGCGGCAACCTGTACTTAGGTGCAGTTGCAGGTTGCATAATTTGATTTTCATCGCGCTATCTGTACCTAGATACAGTTGTTCTCTCTGGGTAACTACGGCAACTTATGCCGGGCAGTGGTTAAGCCCCCTATGACGCCGCAGCGCTGAACATTCTCAATGTTGGACAAATGTTCCAGCCAAGGCGTCATGGCTTGTACTTGCGAGTGCTCCACTTGCCTATATCGCCGAACATGCCAATGACAGTCTGAGCGTCTGGATCAGGCTTCTTCACGCTGTGCGGCATTCCAGTCAAGACATCGAAACAGGGAAGATCATGGAAAAGTCCGCTTCTTCAGAACCGCGCCGGGTCGTTGTAACCGGTTATGGCGCCATCTGCTCGCTCGGCGAGAATGTCGACGCTATCTGGGACGCAATGATGGATTACCAGGTCGGTTACCGTCAGCACAGGTTCGACGATCCGAGCATCCATGCGCGTTACTTTGGCTTTATCGATGACTTCGGTCGTGAAGCGATGCGTCCGTTTTCRAAGAAAATCTCCAAGATGTTGCCGTTGTTCGCCAAATACAGCCTGGTGGCCACCCACGAGGCGATCCGCATGGCGTTCGGTGATACGCCCCTGGATGAGATCGTCTCGCCCTTTGATCGCGGCGTGATCCTGGGCACCGGTTGGGGTGGGCTCGACACCGCCAACTGCAATAACAACGAATACCGTAAGCACGGCATCTCCACTTCCTTCGCCACCGTCATGTCGATGTGCAATGCCGCAACCGCCGGTATCACCATGAACTGGAACATGCGTGGTATCCAGAACAGCCCGGTTGCAGCCTGCGCCACGGGCACCATCGCCATTGGTGAGGCTTACGAGGCGATTCGCAGCGGCCGCGCCAAGGTGATGATCGCTGGTGGCAGTGAGTCCTTGAAAGAGCAGTTCAACGTCTGGTCGGTGGATGTCATCCAGGCCCTGAGCAAAGAGCAGGAAAACACGCGCCTGGCCTGCTGCCCGTTCAGCAAGGGACGCAGCGGCTTCGTGCTCTCCGAGGGCGCGGCTGTGTTATGCCTGGAGGACTATGAGTCGGCCCGGGCACGGGGCGTGAAGATTCTCGGCGAGATCACCGGCTACGCTAACTATTCGGACGCCTACGACATGACAGCCCCGGCCGAAGACATGCAGGCCCGGGTACGGGTGATCAATGACGTCTGCAAGCAGGCAGGCGTGCAGGCATCGCAGATCGACTACGTCAACCTGCACGGCACCTCGACACCGCTCAACGATGTCAACGAAACCCGCTCGATCAAGCTGGCCCTGGGGGACGCCGCATACGGCATTCCGATGTCCAGCACCAAGTCCTACACCGGCCACCTGATCGGTGCCGCCGGTTCCATGGAGGCGGTCTTCTGCCTCAAGGCCATGGCCCGTGGCACCATCCCGGCGACTATCCACATGGATGAGGCCGATCCTGACTGCGACCTCAACTACGTGCCCAACGAGCATCTGCATGGGCAGACCCTGAATAACGTGCTGAACCTGAGCTTCGGCTTCGGTGGTGCCAACGCCGGCATCATGCTGCGCAAGGTGGTCTGATCATGCAGTTGCAATTCGGAGCCGAGCAGATCGAGGCCTGGGCCGGCCTCTCCGGTGATCGCAACCCGATCCACTTCGACCGTGAGGCGGCGCGCCGCATGGACGCAGCCGATGTGGTGGTGCATGGCATGCTCGCGCTACTGCCGGTCAAGCATCGCATGGGGCGCGTCAATCAGGTGCTGCCCCAGGACTGGATGCAGTTCAAGGCGCTGCTCAAGGCTCCGGTGCTGCGCGACAGCCCGGTAGCCCTGTCGACCCGCGAGCGCAGCGACAGCACGGGGTTCAAGTTGCACTCGAGCGGCGGCGACAGTGAACACATGATCGGCCATGTACGTATCGTCGAAGCGCCGGTCTGGTTATCCACAACCCCGGGCTTCCTGCTGGCACGCGAGGAGGTCGCGGCCTGGCTCGCACAGTTTCGTGATGACCTGGGCCGGGGGGTCGATGATTGGGTCGCGCTCGATGCACTGATCTTTTCCCACTTCATTCGTAACCATCTGGGAGTGATCTTCGATTGCCTGTCCCCGCAGTTCCGTCAACGACAGCGGCCGGAGCGGCTTGAGGAACTGTCTGATCACCTGGTGGTGCAGACCAGTCACCAGATCACCTTCTGCACGTCGCTGCGCTCGCTGGGCAAGTTGCAGACCGATATTCGCTGTGAGATCGACAACATCCACCTGATTGAAAGCCCAGGCAAGGCCGTGGGCACCCTCGATCTTGGGGTGCATGTCAGCGATCGCCACGTGATGACCATCACTCTCGGGCTGATGGCAAAGACACTTTCAACCCACCAAGGAGCTGTGCAATGACCACTGTAGAGAAAGTATTTACTGTTGTTCGCGACCTCATTCTGGAACTCAAGGATGTCGACGAAAACGATGTGACCCTCGATACCAACATCGAATCGATGGCGTTCGATAGCCTGGACTTCGTCGAGATGCAGCTGGTGGTGCAGAAGAAGATCGGCGTGGCGCTGGATCCCGATTCGTTCGCCAGCCGCAAGATTTCCACGCTGCGCCAGCTGTGCGAGTTCGTGGTCGAGTTCAAGGAATCGGCCGCCGTCCCTGCCTGACTGGCAGGGCTACCGTTACGGATAGGAGCAAGGGAATGCCCACGCAGACCAATAGTGTATTCACCATTTCAGAAGCAAGGGAATCGAAGGTCCGCAAGCTGAGCGAGGTCTCGCACCACAAGACCATGGACCACGCGACCGTATTGCCCTGGGACCAGGAGGTCGATCGCAGCCTGTACCCGAAGGACCCCGATCATCTGTGGATCAACGGCACTCGTTTCTGTGAAGGCCTGAGCGAGGCACAGAAGCTGGAACTGGCCTGGCTGGAAACCGGCCGTGACATCTCCATGTTCATCTGGCTGGAGCAGACTATTCCGCCGCTGTACATGGGTTATGTCACCCAATTCCACGATCGCATCTCCCAGGACCTGCAGGAGTACCTGATGATCTTCTCCAAGGAGGAGATCGTTCACACCCTGACCTTCAAGCGCTTCATGGGCAAGGCCGGCCTGCAATTGTGGAACCCGCCGGTGGGTCTCTACGAATTGCTGACCGAGACACTGCCGAAAATGGAGCCCGCGGTGGGCGTGCTGTTCACTCTGCTGATCGAGTGGGTCGCGGAAATGGGTGCGATGCACACGTCCCAGGGCCCAGGCATCGAACCTATGACCCGTACCATGTTCCGTGAGCATCATCATGACGAGGCCCGGCACATCGCCTTCGGTCGCTGGATCAGCGAGTCGTTCTTTGAAACGGCCAGCCCGGAGTCCATCGCCCAGGTGAAGGCCATGAGTCGCAGAATCATTCCGGCGTTGATCGACATGTTCACCTATAACCCGGAAATCGCCCGGCACACCTCGTTTGAGTTTCCGATCGCGGTGGATGACAAGGCGAAGATCGAGGAGGTCTGGCGCTCGGCCCACAACGCCCGGCTCAATGCCATGCGCTTTGCCGAGATCTACGCCTGGGTCGACAAGTTGGGGCTGCGCCAATGAGCCAGCCGTCCTGGGATGCGATCTTCGTCGGTGCCGGGATCACCAGCCTGGCCTGTGCGGCCATGCTGGTCAAACGTGACCCCGGGGTGCGCTTGCTGGTAGTCGACAAGCATATTGTTGTCGGCGGGTATGCCTCCACGTTCAGTCGGCCGAAACAGGACGCGGTGTTCGACTGCAGCCTGCATAAGCTCAGTGGCATGGCCGAGGGCGGCAACCTGATCCGTATCCTGCGTAACCTGGAGCTGGAAGAGACACTGGACCTGGTCTATCCCCAGGACTACTTCTGCGCCTACCAGGACGGCATGGCGCTGCCGCTGGCCAATGACGCGGACGGTGTGCAACAGCTGTTGGTCGAGCGCTTTCCCCATCAGGCCGAGGCCATCGCGACCTTCTTCGAGCACGTTCGAACTTACGGGCGCAACGGCTACTACCAGTTCCAGATGCTGGACGGCACCTTTGAGCCGGACATGGCCCAGTTGCGTTTCGCGCATCGCAACCTGAAGCACAAGACCGTGCGTCAGGCGTTGCACGAGCTGTTCGACGATCCGTACCTGATCGAGATCCTGGCGGCACCGGGAATCTACGTCGGTGGCTACTCGGAAGACCTGGGCTACCTGTACTACCTGCATGTGGTGTACGCCACGCTCAACCGTGGCAACGCCTATGTCAAGGGCTCCTCCCAGCACCTGTCCAATCTGCTGGCGCAGCGGATTGAACAGGCCGGTGGGCAGATCCTGCTCAGCACAGGTGTCGATGGGGTGCTCACCGATGGGCAAGGCAATGCCACGGGCGTCAGCACCAATCGTGGCGTATTCCATTCTTCGCGGGTGTACATCAACGCTTCACCGCACTACGCGGTGCAGTCGCTGTTCGCGGCGGATGTGGAGCTGGCGGCCACTCGGGAGAAACTCACCGCGCTGAAACCGGCACGCTCGACCACCACGGTGTACCTGGTGACCGACCTGCCACCGGCGCAACTTGGCCTGTTGCATAGCGAATCGATGCTGTTCGCCGGTGATCCGGCGGCAGGCGCCGAGCTGCGCATGGCCGCCGAACGCAGCGGTTATGAGGCGGCGCTCAGTGAGCGGGCATTCTGGGAGATGTCGCCGATCGAGGTCACCAACTATCACGCCCTGGACCCGGCTGCGGGCCTGGTGGTGTGTATCAACGTGCTCGACTCGATCGCCCATTGGCCGCAGCGCCGCACAGCGCAATACCGCGCCAAGAAACAACGGGCCAGCGACACCCTGGTGGAGCGTCTGTTGAGCCAGGTGCCGGGGCTGCGCGGACATGTGCTGCATACCGAGGTTGCCACGCCCCACACCTATGTGCGCTTCACCAACAACACCGACGGTTCGGGTTATGGGGCGATGGTGGGTACCGATCTCAGCGGCCATGTATTCCATCACGGCTTCCCGGTGCAGGGCGTGCAGTTCCTCAGCGCCTGGGTGGCGGGTCCCAGTTACGAAGCGGCATTCGGTTATGCCGAGATGAAGGCCAGACAATGGAAGCGAGCATGAGCAAAAACGAGCAATCGACCGGTTGGCTGGGTGTCGCCATTTCCAAGCTGTTCATCCGGACAATGTTCCGCCAGGTACAAGGCTGGAAGCACGACGTGCCAAGTCGTGCGGCAGGCTTTGTCGAAGTCGCACGCGACGGCAGCCGGCTCGAGGGGGCGTCCCTGCGCACCACCGCCATGCACCCTCGGGGCGTGGTGCTCTTGTGC
>NZ_JBFUHY010000134.1:0-5453 GCF_056402155.1 Pseudomonas sp. P4_C1 | reverse complement strand
CAGACCGCTATCGCGAGCAGGCTCGCTCCTACAGGGGGGCCGTTGTGGTCATTAGAATTGTGTGGTCTGTTTGAGCATCCGCGCCGCAGGCGTATCCGCCGGGCTGACTATCGCATAGTTATAGCCACTTCCTGACCAGTACTCGGCCTGCAGCCCGTCATCGCTACGGCTGCCGCGGGGCAGCAGGAAGTTTTTCGGCCCTGGCGGGCGCACGTAGAAACTGATTTTCTGCCCGCCCTGGTTCTCGTAGACCACCATCGCCGCCGGGCCTTGCTCGGTGCTCAGCAGGCGCCCACTGACCGGTTTGAAGCCGGCATCCGAAAGGTCGGGCAGGCGATTGGCCTGTGTGAAGTAACGGTCGAGCCAGCCTTGCATATCACCGTCCGCGCCGACTTTGTAATCGGCCGGGAGGAGGCCTTGCTGGGCAATCAGGCGATAGGCCTGCAGGGCATCGGTCATTGGCAGCTGGGGGCTTGCCAGTGTCATTTCCCGTGCTTGCCAACCGCTGAAACCGCCGAAGCTGACCGCGATCAACAGCACCGCCGCGCTGGCCAGATGCCGACGGGACTGGCGTTGCATACGTTGGCGAATCACGGCTGGATCGAGATTCGGGTTGACCGGTTGCTGCATGGCACCACTGAGGGCCGCGCGCAGTTGCTGGGCGTCCAGTTGCCAGGCGCGCACTTGCGCGGACATTTGCGGATTGCTCGCCAGAAAAGTCTCTACCAGGCGTCGGTCGGCGTCGCTCAGTTGGTGGTCGACATAGGCGTGCAGGTCACACTCGCTGGGGGGCATGCTGATCATTTGAGTCTCCGCAGGGAAGGGCGGTTGATTTCGCCATCGCTGAGTTGGCGCAGGGCCTGGCGAGCCCGGGACAGGCGGGACATCACGGTGCCGGTGGGTACGTCGAGAATCCCGGCGACCTCTTTGTAGCTCAGTCCTTCCACCGACACCCAGAGCAGCAGCGCGCGTTGCTCGGTAGGCAGTCGGTCGAAAGCGCTGAGGGTCGATTGAGCGATAACGGAGCGCTCCACCGAGGGCTGGGCATCGTCACGCCCGGTGAAGAATTCGAGCATGCGCGCATAGCGTCGGGAGCGGCGGTGCGCATCGAGAAACTGCCGATAGACAATCGAGAACAGCCAGGCGCGCAAGTCGCCCTCGGCGCGTTTACCGCTCCAACTCGACAATGCCCGCTCCAGGCTCGCCTGCACCAGGTCGTCAGCGCTGCTGGTGTTGCGCGTCAACGACACGGCAAACCGTCGCAATCGGGGAATGATTTCCCTCAGTTGTTCGTCGATATCGTTCATGAAGTTCTGACTAGTCGCTACGCTGGACTGTGGACTAGGAAGACGCCCGGTATTCGAGGTTATTCCACGTCAGAAAAAATAAACACCGCATGTGGGAATAAACCTGCGTGCGGTTCGTCTGCTTGATTCTTCTCACTTGTGGCCGATGGCCCTGGAGTCTTTCATGGTAGATCGATCATCACCGCCGCCCCGGCCACCCTTGAGTGCGGCGAGCCTGATATTGCGTCTGGCTGGCATTGCCGTGGTCGTTGCCGCAGTGGCTGGGGCATTTGCCTACGTCAACGGCACCCTGGACCCACAGCGCCTGACCCCGAAAAAACTGATCAACCTGCTGGAAGCCAACAACGGCGTGCATCCGGGGTTCCGTCGCAACCATTCCAAAGGCGTGTGCGTGATCGGACATTTCGAGAGCAGCCTTGAGGCGCGCAGCTATTCCACCGCTCAAGTGTTCAACGAAGCACGGACACCGGTGGTGGGGCGTTTCGCCTTGGGGTCCGGTAACCCAAACGCGCCGGACAGTGCCGTGCCGATCCGCAGCATGGCCTTGCGTTTTACTCAGGCCAACGGCCAGCAGTGGCGCACCGGGATGAACAGCATGCCGGTGTTCCCGGTGGGCACGCCCGAGGCGTTCTATCAATTGCAGAAAGCCCAGTCGCCAGACCCGGCCACCGGCAAACCGGACCCCAAGACGGTATCGGCGTTTTTTGATTCGCACCCGGAAGCCGCACCGTTCCGGGCCTGGATCAAGACTGCCAAGCCGTCGGCCAGTTACGTGACCGAAAACTACAACAGCGTCAATGCGTTCTACCTGGTCAACGCGGCCGGCCAACGCCAGGCCGTGCGCTGGAACATGGTGCCACTGGCCCAGGACGCACCGGGGGGCACGGCACCGGAGGGCAATGATTTCCTGGAGAAAGACCTGGTTCAGCGAATTGCCGCCGGCCCGTTGCGCTGGCAGTTGAACATCACCCTGGCCAACCCCGGCGATCCGGTCAACGACGCCAGCAAGGCCTGGCCCGAAGGGCGCAAGGTGTTGAACGCTGGCACCCTGGTGCTTGAAAAGACTCAACCGCAACTCAACGGTGAATGCCGTGACATCAACTACGATCCGCTGGTGTTGCCTGCCGGGATCGAAGGTTCCGACGACCCGTTGCTCGCCACCCGTTCAGCCGGTTACGCCAATTCCTACCTGCGTCGCACCAGCGAAGTCAGCCAGTTGCCCGCCGCCAAACAGGAGGCCCAGCAATGAGCAACCAACCGAACCACTTTGCCCCGCTGGCGCGCCTGCTGCACTGGCTGATGGCGCCGATGATCATCGCGATGCTGTTTATCGGCGCCGGCATGGTCGCCTCGGTGTCCGAGCGGCATGAATGGCTGATTCATCTGCACAAACCCTTGGGCATCGCGATTTTGCTGTTGGTGATCGTGCGCCTGGTGGTGCGTTTCTCCACCACACAGCCACCATTGCCCGCGGACTTGCCGGGTTGGCAGATGCGGGCGGCCAAGGCGTCGCATGTGTTGCTGTACGCCTTGATGCTGGTTCTGCCGCTGTTGGGCTGGGCGATGATTTCGGCGTCGGGCGAGCCGGTCATGCTCAGCAGTTCGCTGCAACTACCGTCGATTGTGCCGGCGAACGCGCAGGTGTTTGCGTTTTTGCGCAAGGCGCACGGGTATCTGGCGTATCTGTTGTTTCTGACTGTGTTGCTGCATTTGGCGGCAGCGTTGTTTCACGGATGGGTGCGTCGCGATGAGGTGCTGGACAGCATGTTGCGGGGTAAGGATCGCGGATAATAGCTGGGTAAAAAAAAGATCGCAGCCTGCGGCAGCTCCTACAGGGAAACGCATTCCAATGTAGGAGCTGCCGCAGGCTGCGATCTTTTGATCTTGAAGGGCAATCAACTCAAGGTGTCGACCATGTCCGCAATGGTGGTGAGTACATCCTTGCCCAACTGCTTCGAGCGCTTGCCCGACCAGCCCGTCAACGGATTCGGATGATCGTCGTGATCCTTGAACGGCATTTCCAGGGTCAACGACAGACAGTCGTACTTCTGCCCGACGCTGTTACAGGCCAGCGTCATGTTGGCCCGGCCCGGTTCGTCGCGGGTGTAGCCGTACCTGGTCTGGAAGTCTTTGGTGGTGTGCTTCAGATGACTGCGGAAGTGCTCCTCGAGCTTTTCGATCCGCGGCGTGTAACCGGGGTTGCCTTCGCAACCGGCGGTGAATACGTGAGGGATTTCCTCGTCACCATGGGCGTCGAGGAACATGTCGACGCCGTACTTTTCCATCTGCTGCTGAACGAACAGGACTTCCGGGCTGATTTCCTGGCTGGCGCTCTGCCAGGCGCGGTTGAGGTCCTGGCCCATGGCATTGGTGCGCAGGTTGCCGTGGAAAGCACCGTCCGGGTTCATGTTTGGTACCAGGTACAGATCGGCGCTGGCCAGCAGTTTATTCAGCACAGGGTCGTCGTGTTTTTCCAGGCGCTCGATCACGCCTTCCATGAACCACTCGGCCATGTGTTCACCCGGATGTTGCTGGGCAATCATCCATACCTTGCGTCGGCCCTCGGCCCCGGTGCCTTTGCGCAACAATTGAATGTCGCGACCTTCGACACTTTTGCCGGTGGCCAGCAGTTCGGTGCCGGCCTTGGTCAGTGCCTGCTCGATCAGCCAGTCGTGGCGGCCACGGCTGTAGGGTTCGAAGTAAGCGAACCAGGCGTGGGTCTGCTCGGCTTCGAGGCTGAAACGCAGGCAATCGCCTTCGAAAATGGTCGGTACGCGGAACCAGTTGACGTGATCGTAGGACGCCACCGCCTGATAACCGGTCCAGGCCTTGTTATAGGAGGATTGGCTGGCATTGTTCAGGCGAAACCAGTGCTCCTGGCCAACATGCAGGCCGCTGGCCTTGAAGTGGAACCATTGGAAATGGTTGCTTTTGGTATCGGGGCGGATCGCCAGCAGGGGCTTGAGCGGGTCGCTGACATCGATTACCTGGATGTTGCCGCTGTCGAAGTTGGCACTGATGTCGAGGGAGGATTTAGCCACGGTTGGGTTCCTGATCAAGATTTTTATGGCGGCCACTTTACACGCAAGTGCAGGGCCTTAGGAGCGGAGAAAAACCGTCTTACCACCAAGGCGCCTGTTCACTTTGCGACTCAAGGTTTGCCACGAAGTCCTCCAACCAAGCGTAGCGATCATCCGTGTTACCACCAGCACCGTTTTGTGGCCTTCAGGTGACAGGATGGGGCATTTCAACTCGTTCCGGATCAATACTCTTGTCTGCAACCAGTCATCGTGATGGCTGATACATCAATGTAATCAAATGCCTGCATTCGATTCGCTGATTCTGGCATGCAATGTGCCTTTTTGGCTTTATGGATAATTGGATACAAAAATACAAAAGGTGCACTGATGAAATTCGCCCCTGCCTATACCGAGCGCCAGCCTGTCACTGCTGAGGAGGAGGCTTACAACTTTCTTCTGGAGGCCATTTGCAAAGGACGTTACCGCACCGGCGAACGGCTGATCGCCGAGGACATCGCCGGTGAAATCGGCATGAGCCGCATGCCGGTGCGCGAAGCGTTCCGCCGTCTGGATGCCGACGGCCTGGTGACGTTGCGGCCCAATCGCGGCGCCATCGTACGGGGCCTGAACATCGACGAAATGCGTGAAGTGTTCGAGATGCGCAGTGCCCTTGAGGGGCTCGCCATCCGGGTGGCTGTCAGCAAAATGACCGAGCGCCATTTCAGCCATCTGGAGCGTCTGCTCGACGAGATGGACGACTACCGCGAGGACGGTGCCGAGTGGGTCAGCCGTCATCGCGCCTTCCATGAATACCTGTGCAGCCTGAGTGAACGCCCGCGCCTGATGCGGCAAATTTCGGCGCTGTATTCGGTGATCGAGCCGCACATGCGCCTGTGGCTGCAACATGCCGAAAAGCCCCGCAGTGCCCGGGACGAACACGCCGCGATCGTGACCGCGTTGCGTTCCGGCGATCCGGATAAAGCGGCGGCGGTGGTGTGCGAGCACATCGAAGGAACGATTCCGCGCCTGATTCAGTTTCTTGAGGCTCACCAATAGAAGAACAACCTCATACCCCTGTAGGAGCTGCCGCAGGCTGCGATCTTTTGATGTTGCTTCTGAAAAGGTC
>NZ_JBFUHY010000133.1:0-5505 GCF_056402155.1 Pseudomonas sp. P4_C1 | reverse complement strand
GCATAGACGTGCAACGCTACGTGATGCGTTACAACAACGTCAGGCTCCATAGCTACAACGGCTATCGTTCACCGGTAGCTATGGAAAAACTGGCGGCATGAAAACCGTAACTGGTGTCCAAAATTAGTTGACCAGTTCAGCTTGCTCGCGAAAAACGTAAAGGCAACGCGAGCATTCAGACAAAGCGCGTATCGTTTACGACCATCGTCGGAACGCCGCCCGGAGCAAGCTCGCTCCTACATCTCGCCCTCTGAAATCAAGGAAGACCCATGTCCAGTCAGTTCCCCGAAGCACGCCCCCGCCGTCTGCGCCGCAATGCGAGCCTGCGCAGCCTGTTCCAGGAGACGGAGTTCAGCCTGAGCGACCTGGTGCTGCCGATTTTCGTCGAAGAAGAAATCGACGACTTCGTGCCGATCAAAAGCATGCCCGGGGTGATGCGCATTCCAGAGTCGAAGCTGGCCGGCGAGATCGAGCGCTACGCCCGTGCCGGGATCAAGTCGGTGATGACCTTCGGCGTGTCCCATCACCTGGACAGCAGCGGCAGCGACACCTGGCGCGAGGACGGCCTGGTCTCGCGCATGTCGCGCGTCGCCAAGGATGCAGTGCCGGAAATGATAGTGATGTCCGACACCTGCTTTTGCGAGTACACCGACCACGGCCATTGCGGCGTGCTGCACAACCATGAAGTCGACAACGACCAGACCCTGATCAACCTCGGCAGGCAAGCCGTCGCGGCGGCCCGTGCCGGTGCCGATGTGATCGCCCCCTCGGCGGCCATGGACGGGCAGGTCCAGGCGATTCGCCGGGCACTCGACGACGCCGGGTTTACCCAGACGGCGATCATGGCTTATTCGACCAAATTTGCCTCGGCGCTCTATGGCCCGTTCCGCGAGGCCGGCGGCAGTGCGCTCAAGGGTGACCGTAAAAGCTACCAGATGAACCCGATGAACCGCCGCGAAGCGATAAGAGAATCGTTGCTCGATGAGCAGGAAGGCGCCGATGCGCTGATGGTCAAGCCGGCCGGTGCGTACCTGGACATCATCCGCGACATCCGCGAAGCCTCGCGCCTGCCGCTGTCGGCCTATCAGGTGAGTGGTGAGTACGCGATGATCAAGTTTGCCGCCCAGGCCGGGGCCATCGATGAAGACCGTGTAGTGCGCGAGAGCCTGGGGGCGATCAAGCGCGCCGGGGCAGACCTGATCTTTACGTACTTTGCGATGGACCTGGCCTTGGCCGGGATCTAAGGACCACCGTATACCCCCTGTGGGCTTGCTCGCGATGAGGCCGGAACATCCAGTATCTATGCTGACTGATCCGGCGCCATCGCGAGCAAGCTCGCTCCCACAGTGGATCTGCGTTGCTTCAGGTCGCGCCAAAAAACGGCCGGATCCCGTGATCACGGAAGTACCGTTCGATCACTTTCGGGTCCGCACACGTTTCGGCAATCGCCACATAGGTATCGGGCCGCAACAGATAAAAGCCGTTGCGCCCCAGACCCGCCGCTTCGAACGCCGGTCGCCAGTCGAACACATGCAGCGGCAGATGGTGCTCGTGGCACCAGGCGATCATCTCGTCGCTGGTGTCGCCATACACATGCACCTGCCAGGTCAGGCATTTCAGTGACTCAAAGTTATCCCCCTCACCGTCATGGGCCCAGGGCAGGCGATCGCCGCCATGCACGTGCCCGGCAACGCCCGTGCTCAATGGCATGCCCCGATAATTCAGGGTGATCTGCGACACTGTGCGAAACAGGAACTGACGGGAGGTTTCGAACGAGGTCATTTTCGGTAACAAGAACGGGGCCAGGCGCGTACGCAGCAGATCGGCAATCGGCCCGTCAGCGGTGACGAAAGTGAAGACCCGGTCGGTGGTGGCCACCAGTTTGCGGGCGAAAGCGATGCGCTCGGTTTCATAGGTGTCGAGCAGTCTGGCCTCGGCGCCGCCGCTCAACACTGCCGCCAGTTTCCAGGCCAGGTTGATGGCGTCGCCGATCCCGGTGTTCATGCCCTGGCCGCCCGCAGGACTATGGACGTGGGCAGCATCGCCCAGCAAAAACGCCCGGCCGTTGCGGAAGTGATCCGCCACCCGATGATGCACGCGGTAGGTCGAAAACCAGTTCAGTTGCTCGATCTTCACCTTCATATGCTCGATGGCCCGGCTGCTGACGTCCTCGAAACGCAGGGTCTCGGCGTGTTCGGCGCGCTCGTCGCGCACCGTGCCGATCAGGCGCGCGCGACCCGTGCCTGCCAGCGGGAACACGGCGAGGAAGTCCGCCTCGTCGAGATCCACATGCAATTCGCCGTTGAATGTCGGGCCGCTGGCCTGCACGTCGGCGACGTAGAAAATCTGCTGGTAGGTCCCGCCGGGAAACCCGGTGTCGAGGGTCTTGCGCACAATCGACCGGGCACCGTCGCATCCGGCCAGGTAACAGGCCTGGCAGATTTCCTGCTGGCCGTCGGGCAGATGCAGCGTGGCCGTGATGCCGTCCGCGGTTTGCTCGAAGCTTGCCAGTTCGGTGTTGCGTTCCACTGTGATACCGAAGGCTTCCAGGCGCTCGATCAACAGCCGTTCGTGTTCGTCCTGCGGGAAAATCTCGAGAAACGAGTAGGGGGTCAGGCCTTCACCGATCTGAGACAGGGGCAGGCGCGCCACGGGCTCACCCTTGACCCAGAAGTTGCCGGCCTTTACTTGATGGCCGTTTTGCACCACGGCGTCGTCCAGTCCGAGCTGGCGATACAGCTCCAGCGTCCGCGCCTGCACGGCCAGCGCCCGGGAGGTTGTGCCGGGGGCCGAGGTTTTGTCGACGATCCGCACGCGCACGCCAAGTTTGCTCAGCCACAACGCCAGGACCAGCCCGGTCGGGCCGGCGCCGACGATCAACACGTCGCTGCGGTGCATGAACCTGTCCTCCTCGCTGTGTGAATCAAGTATGGTCCAGTCGGGGAGGGCGGCAACCATCGGACTGCCACGGCCGTAGCCGCTGACCTGCCATTGGTCGTATGGTTAGCCCGGACCAACGGATCAGATGGAATGACATGCAAATCAGATTGATCACAAGCGTCGGCGTGTTGCTGGTATTGGCCGGTTGCGGCAGCCAACGGACCCAGGAACCGGCGGCGCGCACTCCGGCCCAAGTGAAGGCCGAGATTGTGCGTTTGCTGCCGGCGAAGGCTGCCGATCCCCAGGGTTGGGCCACGGATATCCAGGTGGCATTTACCGCGCAAGACATCTCGCCGACCACGCAAAACCTGTGCTCGGTGCTGGCCGTGACCGAACAGGAGTCGACCTTTCAGGTCGACCCGGGCGTACCGGGCCTGGGCAAGATCGCCCGCGACGAGATCGACCGTCGCGCCGCCAGGGCACACATTCCCGGCCTGCTGGTGAGCGCTGCGCTGAAGCTCGACTCGCCCAGTGGCAAAAGCTACAGCGACCGCCTGAATGCCGCGCGCAGTGAAAAGGAACTGAGCGCGATTTTCGACGACTTCATCGACATGGTGCCGATGGGCAAAAAACTGTTCGGCGGCTTCAACCCGGTGCATACCGGCGGGCCAATGCAGGTCGGCATTGATTTTGCCGAACAGCAGGCCAAGGGCTATCCGTACCCGGTGAAGGGCTCGATTCGTCATGAAGTGTTCACCCGGCGCGGCGGCATGTATTTCGGCATCGCGCATCTGCTTGGGTACCCGGTGAGCTACCCGCAGCCGCTGTACCGTTTTGCGGACTTCAACGCGGGTTGGTACGCCAGCCGCAACGCCGCGTTTCAGAACGCAGTGAGCCGGGCGTCCGGTATTCCGTTGGCGCTGGATGGCGATCTGGTGAACTACGGTTCGATCATGCCCGGCACCACGGAACTGGCCGTGCGCACCCTCGGCAAGCAATTGGACATGCGTAATCCGACGATCCGCGAACAACTGGAGGAGGGGAAAACCCTGGCTTTCGAAGACAGCAAACTCTATCGGCGGGTTTTCGAACTGGCCGAACGGGCCGAGGGCCGGCCGTTACCCCGTGAAGTGGTGCCGGGGATCGTGTTGCAAAGCCCGAAAATCACCCGAAAACTCACCACCGCGTGGTTCGCCAAACGGGTCGATGAACGTTACCAGCGCTGCATGGCGCGGGCAGGGAAGTAATCGCGGCGCAAAAAAAGCATAAAAAACCCGGCGGGTGAGGCCGGGTTTTCGTTGAGTCCTGCGGTAAAGCACTGCATTCAGACAGCGCGGCTTTCGATCAGACGGTCGGAACCACCTTCGGCAACGCGGTTTTCCAGCAGTTTGTCAGAGCCGCCTTCAGCAACGCGGTTCTGCAGCAGTTTGTCGGAACCGCCTTCAGCGACGCGGTTTTCCAGCAGCTTGTCGGAACCGCCTTCGGCAACACGTTTTTCCAGCAGGCGATCTGAACCACCTTCGGCCACACGATTCTCGATCAGGCGATCGGAACCACCCTCGGCCACACGGCTTTCAATCAGACGATCCGAGCCGCCTTCAGCGACCACAGGTTGAGCAGAAGTTGCGGCGAAAGCGTTAACTGCGAAAACCGAGAAAGCGATGCTGAGGAGGGTCTGGCGTTTCATGATGGTGTGCTCCGGGGTGCTGATGGGTGGGTATGGAGCAGATGTTACGCCGGGGATTTTTTATGAGAACTTCATTGCGCTGATGGTGAACATCGACGGCAATGATAGGACCGGCGCCATACCCCTTCTGAGCGTGATGGTGCGATCGTCGGATGGTCGCTGTGTGACGGTTGGCGGCTTCTACACTGGATATCTGGCGCGTTCCTCTGCCGGGACGATTGATGAGGCACTGCAGAGATCGCGGTGAACAAGGAGATGTTTATGTACCAGCTCTACGGTTATCAGAACTCCGGGGCGGCGGCCATCGAGGCCGCCCTTGAACTCTGTGATGTTCCTTATCGCTTCATCGATGTCGAGACATCTGCGGAGGCGGCCCAGGCGCTGGAGAAACTCAACCCGCTCAAACAGATTCCGACCTTGCAGCTACCTGATGGCAGCGTCCTGACCGAGAGCGCGGCGATCCTGATTCACCTCGGGCTGACCTTTCCCGCATCGGGGTTGTTGCCGTCAGACCCGGCCGAGCGGGCCCAGGCCATTCGCGGCATGGCGTACATCGTCAGCAATTGCTATGCGGCCATCGGCATCATTGATTACCCCGAACGCTGGCTGGCCGAGGCGGATGAGTCGTCCAGGCACAACCTCATGGAGGGCGCCCGCCGGCGCCTGCACTGGAGTTGGGAGGTGTTTGCCGATCAGTTCTCGGGCGAGTTGTACCTGGGTAGCGAGAAGCCGGGGGCGCTGGATGTGCTGGCAGCGGTGATCTCGCGATGGGCGGGCAGTCGGGAGCATTTGCGTAATGCCAGGCCGGGTTTTTTCGCCTGGCTGGAACGCATCGACCGCTACCCGGCGCTGACGCCGGTATTCGCCCGGCATTGGCCCGCCTGAGAACACTTAACACCAAATGTAGGAGCGAGCCTGCTCGCGATAGCGGACTGACA
>NZ_JBFUHY010000132.1:0-5538 GCF_056402155.1 Pseudomonas sp. P4_C1 | reverse complement strand
GTTACTACCTCAAACCGCTGCTGGAGCGTGATCGGGCTTAACCTGGCCCCACGAAAAAGCCCCTGTCACTTCATCAGTGACAGGGGCTTTTTTGTATCCGCTGAATCAGGCGTGGGATTGCAGGTAGTTCTCAAGCCCGATCAACTTGATCAGACCCAACTGCTTCTCGAGCCAGTAGGTGTGATCTTCTTCTGTGTCATGCAATTGAACCCGCAGCATTTCGCGGCTGACATAGTCCTTGTGCTGCTCGCAGAGCGTGATGCCCTTGCACAGCGCAGCCCGCACCTTGTACTCCAGGCGCAAATCCGCTTCGAGCATCTCTGTCACCGTGGTGCCGACATCGAGATCGTCCGGACGCATGCGCGGCGTGCCTTCGAGCATCAGAATCCGGCGCATCAGGGCATCGGCGTGCCCTGCTTCCTCTTCCATTTCGTGGTTGATTCGTTCGTAGAGCTTGGCGAAACCCCAGTCCTCATACATCCGCGAGTGGACGAAATATTGATCACGCGCGGCCAGTTCGCCGGTCAGCAACGTGTTGAGGTAATCGATCACATCTGGGTGGCCTTGCATCGCCCTACATCTCCCTGCCTGAAAGTTGTAGTTTGAACCAACATGCCCTTATCGTCACTCGCAAGACGCAATAAAAGCGAAGATATTCTGAGAAAAGCGGCTGAAATAACGCAAAAAACCGCCCAAACAAGGGCGGTTCTGCTTCTCATTTAGACTTCGTTAAGCTGTACGTTGAGTAGCTTTGCGATTGCTTCTCCATACGCCGGGTCAGCCTTGTAGAAATGTTGCAGCTGGCGATCAACCACATCACTCGACACACCCGCCATCGCACCGGCAATGTTGCTGACCAGCAGCGATTTCTGCTCTTCAGTCATCAAGCGGAACAACGCACCGGCATGACTGTAGTAATCCGTGTCTTCACGGTGGTCGTAACGATCGGCGGCACCACTGAGGGCCAACGCTGGCTCTGCGTAACGAGGCGCCTGCTTCGGCGACTCGACGTAGCTGTTCGGCTCGTAGTTCGGCGCTGCACCGCCATTGCCGCCAAAAGCCATCGAACCATCGCGCTGGTAAGTGTTGACCGGACTGCGCGCAGCGTTGACGGGCAACTGCTGGTGATTGGTGCCGACACGGTAGCGATGAGCGTCCGCGTAGGCGAAGACCCGACCTTGCAGCATACGATCCGGCGACAGACCAACTCCCGGCACCATATTGCTGGGACCGAACGCCGCTTGCTCGACTTCCGCGAAGTAGTTCTGCGGGTTGCGATTGAGCTCCAGCACTCCGACTTCAATCAGTGGAAACTCTTTCTGCGACCAGGTTTTGGTGACATCAAACGGGTTCTCGTAGTGCGTCGCCGCCTGAGCCTCGCTCATGATCTGAATGCACACGCGCCATTTCGGGAAATCACCCTGCTCGATGGCATTGAACAAGTCGCGCTGGGCGTAATCCGGATCGGTACCCGCCAGGCGCGCCGCCTCGGCAGGAGCGAGGTTCTTGATCCCTTGTTGGGTCTTGTAGTGCCACTTCACCCAGTGACGCTCACCTTGAGCGTTGATAAGGCTGTAAGTGTGGCTGCCGAAGCCGTGCATGTGGCGGTATCCGTCAGGGATACCCCGGTCGGAGAACAGGATGGTGACCTGATGCAGCGCCTCGGGCGAATGCGACCAGAAATCCCACATCATCTGGGCACTCTTCAGGTTGCTTTGCGGTAAACGCTTCTGGGTGTGGATAAAGTCCGGAAACTTCAGTGGATCGCGAATGAAAAACACGGGGGTGTTGTTGCCAACGATGTCCCAGTTGCCTTCCTCGGTGTAAAACTTCAAGGCAAAGCCGCGCGGATCACGCTCGGTATCGGCCGAACCACGCTCACCGCCCACGGTGGAAAACCGCAGGAAAGTGGGGGTTTGCTTGCCGACCGCCTCAAACAGCTTCGCGCTGGTGTATTGAGTGATATCGCGCGTGACGGTGAACGTACCGTAGGCCCCCGAGCCTTTGGCGTGCACACGGCGCTCAGGGATGTTTTCACGGTTGAAGTGGGCAAGCTTCTCGATCAGGTGAAAGTCGTCGAGCAGCAACGGGCCACGAGGGCCGGCGGAACGGGAATTCTGGTTATCGGCAACAGGAGCGCCACTGGCGGTGGTAAGCGTTTTGTTTTGGCTCATGCGATCTTCCTTCCTCTGTCGGTCTTGAACTGCCGGCTATCGGCTGAGAGGGAGTATTGGTCATCAATATGACAGCTACAAATTCATTAATTTGCAGACATCGATAGAGAAAAACTAATGATCATCCCCATCACATAATGACGATGCAGACGAAGGAGACGCTTGTACAAACGGCGCGTTTCTTACAGACACAAAAAACCGGGCACTAGGCCCGGTTCCTTGTTTCAGACTGACGTCTTACTCGGCAGATACAGCTTCGCCAGCAGTAGCACGATCAACCAACTCGACGTACGCCATAGGCGCGTTGTCGCCAGCGCGGAAACCGCACTTGAGGATGCGCAGGTAGCCACCCTCACGGGTAGCGTAACGCTTGCCCAGGTCGTTGAAGAGCTTACCAACGATAGCTTTCGAACGAGTACGGTCGAAAGCCAGGCGGCGGTTAGCAACGCTATCTATCTTGGCCAAAGTGATCAGCGGCTCGGCAACGCGGCGCAGTTCTTTGGCTTTTGGCAGAGTAGTTTTGATCAGCTCGTGCTCGAACAGCGACACCGCCATGTTTTGGAACATGGCCTTGCGGTGCGAGCTGGTGCGGCTCAGGTGACGACCACTTTTACGATGACGCATGGTTCATTCCTTACCAAACACTACGTTCGGTGATTACGACGATCAGGCAGTCGCCTTGTCGTCCTTCTTAAGACTTGCAGGCGGCCAGTTGTCGAGGCGCATGCCGAGGGACAGACCGCGGGAGGCCAGAACGTCCTTGATTTCAGTCAAGGATTTCTTGCCCAGGTTCGGAGTCTTCAACAGCTCTACTTCGGTACGCTGAATCAGGTCGCCGATGTAGTAGATGTTTTCCGCCTTAAGGCAGTTAGCCGAACGTACAGTCAGTTCCAGATCGTCAACCGGGCGAAGCAGGATCGGATCGATCTCGTCTTCCTGCTCGACAACCACTGGCTCACTGTCACCCTTGAGGTCGACGAACGCAGCCAACTGCTGTTGCAGGATGGTTGCAGCGCGGCGAATTGCCTCTTCAGGATCCAGAGTACCGTTGGTTTCCAGATCAATAACCAGCTTGTCCAGGTTAGTACGCTGCTCGACACGGGCGTTTTCCACCACGTATGCGATACGGCGAACCGGGCTGAACGAAGAGTCAAGCTGCAAGCGACCGATGCTGCGGCTTTCGTCTTCATCGCTCTGACGCGAGTCTGCCGGTTCATAACCACGACCACGAGCTACTACGAGCTTCATGTTCAGGGCGCCGTTAGACGCCAGGTTAGCGATTACGTGATCGGGATTAACGATCTCGACATCATGATCCAGCTGAATATCGGCAGCGGTAACCACCCCCGAACCCTTCTTCGACAAGGTCAGCGTAACTTCGTCACGACCGTGCAGCTTGATAGCCAGACCTTTAAGGTTCAACAGGATTTCAATGACGTCTTCCTGTACACCTTCGATGGCGCTGTACTCGTGGAGCACACCGTCAATCTCGGCCTCGACTACTGCACAGCCGGGCATTGAGGACAACAGGATGCGGCGCAGCGCGTTGCCCAGGGTATGGCCAAAGCCACGCTCGAGAGGCTCGAGAGTGATCTTGGCGCGGGTTGGACTGACAACCTGCACATCAATGTGGCGGGGTGTCAGGAACTCATTTACCGAAATCTGCATGGATGCACCTATTTTCTAGCCCTTACTTGGAGTAGAGCTCGACAATCAGGCTTTCGTTGATGTCGGCGGACAGATCACTGCGAGCAGGAACGTTCTTGAAAACGCCCGACTTCTTCTCAGTGTCTACTTCTACCCATTCTACGCGGCCACGTTGGGCACACAGATCGAGAGCTTGGACAATGCGAAGTTGATTTTTTGCTTTCTCGCGAACAGCGACCACGTCACCAGCACGAACCTGGTAGGACGGAACGTTAACGGTCTGACCGTTTACGCTGATCGACTTGTGCGATACCAGCTGACGGGATTCGGCACGAGTCGAACCAAAGCCCATACGGTATACAACGTTGTCCAGACGGCATTCGAGCAGTTGCAGCAGGTTTTCACCGGTTGCACCTTTCTTGCCAGCAGCTTCTTTGTAGTAGCCGCTGAATTGACGCTCGAGAACGCCGTAGATACGACGGACCTTCTGCTTTTCACGCAGTTGGGTGCCGTAGTCGGACTGGCGACCGCGGCGTTGGCCRTGGATACCAGGTGCTGCTTCAATGTTGCACTTCGATTCGATCGCGCGCACGCCGCTCTTCAGGAAGAGATCGGTGCCTTCGCGACGAGCGAGTTTGCATTTTGGACCAATGTAACGAGCCATTCTTTACAATCTCCTGGATTACACGCGGCGCTTCTTCGGCGGACGGCACCCGTTGTGCGGGATTGGCGTCACGTCGGTGATGCTGGCGATCTTGTAGCCACAGCCGTTCAAAGCGCGGACTGCGGATTCACGACCTGGACCTGGACCTTTGACGTTGACGTCGAGGTTTTTCAGGCCGTATTCCAGCGCAGCTTGACCAGCACGTTCAGCAGCTACTTGAGCAGCAAACGGGGTGGACTTGCGGGAACCGCGGAAACCCGAACCACCGGAGGTAGCCCAGGAAAGAGCGTTACCTTGACGGTCGGTGATGGTCACGATGGTGTTGTTAAAAGATGCATGGATGTGGGCGATGCCATCAACCACTGTCTTTTTAACTTTTTTACGAGGACGAGCAGCAGGTTTTGCCATGATTAAATTCCTGTCGATTCGCTGGGGCGATTACTTGCGGATCGGCTTACGCGGACCTTTACGGGTACGCGCGTTGGTCTTGGTACGCTGACCGCGCACTGGAAGACCGCGACGATGACGCAGACCGCGATAGCAACCGAGGTCCATCAAGCGCTTGATTTTCATGTTGATTTCGCGACGCAGGTCACCTTCAGTGGTGAACTTCGCCACTTCGCCACGCAGCTGTTCAATTTGCTCGTCGCTCAGATCTTTGATCTTTGCTGCTGGGTTTACCCCAGTCTCTGCACAAATTTTCTGTGCAGTAGTGCGACCAACACCATAGATGTAGGTCAGCGAGATAACAGTATGCTTGTTATCTGGAATGTTAACGCCTGCAATACGGGCCATTCAGTGGGACTCCAATTGACAGCTACCTACGCCCCGGAAGCCAAGAAATAGGGCGCGAGATAATATCGCTGTAATAACAAATAATCAACCCGGTAGCGCACTAGCTACCGGGCTTGAAGCACAATCACACTCAGCCTTGGCGCTGTTTGTGACGCGGTTCCGCGCTGCAAATTACTCGAACAACACCTTCGCGGCGAATAATCTTGCAGTTACGGCACAGCTTTTTCACCGATGCACGAACTTTCATCACCAACTCCT
>NZ_JBFUHY010000131.1:0-5801 GCF_056402155.1 Pseudomonas sp. P4_C1 | reverse complement strand
CCCTGCGTGTCGGCGCCGAGGCCAGTCAGGTCAATGGCGAATGGACCGTGAACAAGGCGATCATGAGCCGCAGTGCGCGGGTGTTGATGGAAGGTTATGTGCGGGTGCCGGGTGACTCGTTCTAATCCGATTTTGAGCTGAACACAAAACCCTGTGGGAGCGAGCTTGCTCGCGATGACGTCGGCACATCCAGCATTGATGTTGCCTGACACTCCGCTATCGCGAGCAAGCTCGCTCCCACAGGGTTTTGTGTTCAGCTCAAAATCGGATTAGAACGAGTCACCCGGCACCCGCACATAACCTTCCATCAACACCCGCGCACTGCGGCTCATGATCGCCTTGTTCACGGTCCATTCGCCATTGACCTGACTGGCCTCGGCGCCGACACGCAGGGTGCCGGACGGATGGCCGAAGCGCACCGCATTGCGTTCGATACCGCCCGCCGCGAGGTTGACCAAAGTGCCGGAAATCGCTGCTGCCGTGCCGATCGCCACCGCCGCCGTGCCCATCATCGCGTGGTGCAATTTACCCATGGACAGTGCGCGCACCAGCAGGTCGACATCCCCCGCTGCTATCGCCTTGCCGCTTGAGGCCACGTAGTCCGCAGGCTTGGCCACGAAGGCCACCTTCGGCGTGTGCTGCCGCTTGGCCGCTTCGTCGATGCTCGAAATCAGACCCATGCGCAATGCGCCGTAGGCACGGATGGTTTCGAACATCAGCAAGGCTTTCGGGTCGCCATTGATCGCGCCCTGCAACTCGGTGCCCTTGTAGCCGATGTCTTCGGCATTGACGAAAATCGTCGGGATGCCGGCGTTGATCATAGTCGCCTTGAAGGTACCGACGCCGGGCACTTCCAGGTCATCCACGAGGTTGCCGGTAGGGAACATCGAACCGCCGCCGCCCTCTTCATCCGCCGCCGGATCGAGAAACTCGATCTGCACTTCGGCCGCCGGGAAGGTCACGCCGTCGAGTTCGAAATCGCCGGTTTCCTGCACTTCACCGTTGGTGATCGGCACGTGGGCGATGATGGTCTTGCCGATGTTGGCCTGCCACACGCGAACCACCGCCACGCCGTTGTGCGGGATGCGGYTGGCGTCCACCAGACCATTGCTGACGGCGAACGAACCGACCGCCGCCGACAGGTTGCCGCAGTTGCCGCTCCAGTCCACGAACGGCTTGTCGATCGACACCTGTCCGAACAGATAATCGACATCGTGATCGGCCTTGATGCTTTTCGACAGAATCACGGTTTTGCTGGTGCTGGAGGTCGCGCCGCCCATGCCGTCGATTTGTTTGTCGTACGGGTCGGGGCTGCCGATCACGCGCAACAACAGCGCATCGCGGGCCTGGCCTGGAACCTGTGCAGCCTCGGRCAAGTCTTTCAGGCTGAAGAACACGCCTTTGCTGGTGCCGCCGCGCATGTAGGTGGCTGGAATTTTAATCTGAGCTGCGTGAGCCATGGTGCTCGTTACTCCTGATCTGAAAGCAGACACGGGACTCAAAGTCCCGTGTCTGTACTGCGTGTATTAAACGGCAACCGCCGACTCTTCGAGGAAGTCCTGGGCGAAGCGTTGCAACACGCCGCCGGCCTCGTAGATCGACACTTCTTCAGCGGTGTCGAGGCGGCAGGTCACGGGCACATCGACTCGCTCGCCATTCTTGCGATGGATCACCAGTGTCAACTCGGCACGCGGGGTGCGTTCACCGATCACGTCGTAGGTTTCGCTGCCGTCGATGGCCAGGGTATGGCGGTTGGTGCCGGGTTTGAACTCCAGCGGCAACACGCCCATGCCCACCAGGTTGGTGCGGTGAATGCGTTCGAAACCTTCAGCGGCAATCGCCTCGACACCCGCCAGCCGTACACCCTTGGCCGCCCAGTCACGGGACGAACCCTGGCCGTAGTCGGCACCTGCGATAATGATCAGCGGCTGCTTGCGATCCATGTAGGTCTCGATGGCTTCCCACATGCGCATCACTTTGCCTTCCGGCTCGACACGGGCCAGCGAACCCTGCTTGACCTCGCCGTTTTCCTGAACCATTTCGTTGAACAGTTTCGGGTTGGCAAACGTCGCGCGTTGCGCGGTCAAATGGTCGCCCCTATGAGTCGCGTAAGAGTTGAAGTCCTCTTCCGGCAGGCCCATTTTCGCCAGGTATTCGCCGGCGGCGCTGTCGAGCATGATGGCGTTGGACGGCGACAGGTGATCGGTGGTGATGTTGTCCGGTAGCACCGCCAGCGGGCGCATGCCCTTGAGCGGACGTGCACCGGCCAACGCACCTTCCCAGTACGGCGGACGGCGGATGTAGGTGCTCATTTCACGCCAGTCGTACAGCGGCGCGACTTTCGGGCCGGTGTCTTCGTGGATGGCGAACATCGGAATGTAGACCTGGCGGAACTGCTCCGGCTTCACCGACGCCTTGACCACGGCGTCGATTTCTTCATCGCTCGGCCAGATGTCTTTCAGGCGGATTTCCTTGCCATCCACCACGCCCAGCACATCTTTTTCGATGTCGAAACGGATGGTACCGGCGATGGCGTAAGCAACGACCAATGGCGGCGATGCGAGGAACGCCTGCTTGGCGTACGGGTGGATCCGGCCGTCGAAGTTGCGGTTACCGGACAACACGGCAGTGGCATACAGGTCACGGTCGATGATCTCTTGCTGGATCACCGGGTCCAGTGCGCCGGACATGCCGTTGCAGGTGGTGCAGGCGAAGGCCACGACGCCGAAACCGAGTTGCTCCAGCTCATCGGTCAAACCGGCTTCATCGAGGTACAGCGCCACGGTTTTCGAGCCCGGCGCCAGGGACGACTTGACCCACGGCTTGCGGGTCAGGCCAAGCTTGTTGGCGTTGCGCGCCAGCAGGCCGGCGGCAATAACGTTGCGCGGGTTGCTGGTGTTAGTGCAGCTGGTGATGGCGGCAATGATCACCGCGCCGTCCGGCATTTGACCCGGCACATCGTCCCATTGGCCGGAGATGCCTTTGGCTGCCAGATCCGAAACCGCGACACGGGCGTGCGGGTTACTCGGGCCGGCCATGTTGCGCACCACCGAAGACAGGTCGAAGGTCAGGCCGCGCTCGTATTGCGCACCTTTGAGGCTGTTTGCCCACAGACCGGTTGTCTTGGCATAGTTCTCGACCAGTTGCACCTGTTCGTCTTCACGCCCGGTGAGCTTGAGGTAGTCGATGGTCTGCTGGTCGATGTAGAACATCGCTGCGGTGGCGCCGTATTCCGGGGCCATGTTGGAGATGGTTGCGCGGTCGCCAAGGGTCAGCTTTGATGCGCCTTCGCCGAAGAACTCCAGCCACGCGCCAACGACTTTTTGCTTGCGCAGGAACTCGGTCAGCGCCAGCACCATGTCGGTGGCGGTAATGCCCGGTTGCAGCTTGCCAGTCAGTTCGACGCCAACGCTTTCCGGCAGACGCATCCACGATGCGCGGCCGAGCATCACGCTTTCGGCTTCAAGACCACCGACACCAATGGCGATCACGCCCAACGCATCGACGTGCGGGGTGTGGCTGTCGGTGCCGACGCAGGTATCAGGGAAGGCCACGCCGTCACGTACCTGGATCACCGGAGACATTTTCTCCAGGTTGATCTGGTGCATGATGCCGTTGCCCGGCGGGATCACGTCGACGTTCTTGAAGGCCTTCTTGGTCCAGTTGATGAAGTGGAAACGGTCTTCGTTGCGACGGTCTTCGATGGCGCGGTTCTTCTCGAACGCCTGCGGATCGAAACCACCGCGCTCGACGGCCAGGGAGTGGTCGACGATCAGTTGCGTCGGCACTACCGGGTTGACTTGCGCAGGGTCACCGCCTTGCAGGGCGATGGCGTCACGTAGGCCGGCGAGGTCGACCAGCGCGGTCTGGCCGAGAATGTCGTGGCACACCACCCGGGCCGGGAACCACGGGAAGTCGAGGTCGCGCTTGCGCTCGATAAATTGTTTCAGGGATTCGGTGAGCGTGGCCGGGTCGCAGCGACGCACAAGGTTTTCCGCCAGCACGCGGGAAGTGTACGGCAGGGTGTCGTAGGCGCCAGGCTGGATCGCCTCGACCGCTGCGCGGACATCGAAGTAATCCAGGTGGCTGCCAGGCAGCGGTTTACGGAATTCAGTGTTCATCGTCAGGACTCGGTCACGGTAGTTACAAAAGGTGGGGCCTGGCACCAGACTTGAAGTTCACACCATCCACTGTGGGAGCGAGCTTGCTCGCGATAGCGATGGAACTGGCGACATTGATGTTGAATGTCAGCCCGTCATCGCGAGCAAGCTCGCTCCCACAGGGATCTGCGTTGCATTCAGATCCCGGTGCCGACCTCCACCATTCAGCGTTGTTCGATTGGTACGAACTTGCGCTGTTCAACGCCTACGTACTCGGCGCTTGGACGGATGATGCGGTTGTTGGCACGTTGTTCGTACACGTGGGCGGCCCAGCCGGTCAGGCGCGAGCAGACGAAAATCGGTGTGAACAACTTGGTCGGAATGCCCATGAAGTGGTACGCCGAGGCATGGTAGAAATCGGCGTTCGGGAACAGTTTCTTCTGCTCCCACATGGTCTTGTCGATGGCTTCGGACACAGGGAACAACACCTTGTCACCCACTTCGTCAGCGAGTTTTTTCGACCAGCCCTTGATCACCTCGTTACGCGGATCGTTGTCCTTATAGATCGCGTGGCCGAAGCCCATGATCTTGTCCTTGCGCTCGAGCATGCCGAGGGTGCCCTTGATCGCGTCTTCCGGCGTCGAGAAACGCTCGATCATTTCCATCGCCGCTTCGTTGGCACCACCGTGCAGCGGGCCGCGCAGCGAGCCGATGGCCGCCGTGATGCACGAATACAGGTCGGACAGGGTCGACGCGCAAACACGTGCGGTGAAGGTCGACGCGTTGAACTCGTGCTCTGCGTAGAGGATCAGCGAAACGTTCATCACCTTGACGTGCAGCTCGCTCGGTTTCTTGCCGTGCAGCAGGTGCAGGAAGTGGCCGCCGATGGACGGCTCGTCACTCACGCAATCGATGCGCTTGCCTTCGTGGCTGAAGTGGTACCAGTAAGTCATGATCGCCGGGAACGCGGCCAGCAGGCGGTCGGTCTTGTCGTGTTGCTCGGAGAAATCGTTCTCCGGTTCCAGGTTGCCGAGGAACGAGCAACCGCTGCGCATCACGTCCATCGGGTGGGCGTCGGCGGGGATGCGTTCCAGCACTTCTTTCAGTGCTTGCGGCAGGTCACGCAGCTTGCTCAGTTTGTCGATGTAGGCGTTCAGTTGCGCTTTGTTCGGCAGCTCGCCGTACAGCAGCAGGTAGGCGACTTCTTCGAACTGTGCGTCAGCCGCCAGTTCACGTACGTCATAACCACGATAGGTCAGACCGGCACCCGACTGCCCCACGGTGGACAGTGCGGTTTGCCCGGCTACCTGGCCACGGAGCCCGGCGCCACTGAGTACTTTTGCTTCGGCCATTTTTTGTCTCCAATATTCTTTTTGTCAGAGAAACCTGTAGGAGCGAGCCTGCTCGCGAAGGTGGATGTAACACCTCGGTGCATCATGGACACCACGTAATCGTTGACGTCCATCGCGAGCAGGCTCGCTCCTACATATAAAAGGTTCGATTACTTCTTATCGGCGAACAACGCATCGAGCTTCTGCTCGAAGGTGTGGAAGTCGATGCGATCTTAAAGCTCCCGGCGCGTCTGAATGGTGTCGAGGACGTTTTGGTGCGAGCCATCGCGACGGATCGCGGTGTAGACGTTTTCTGCGGCCTTGTGCATGTCACGGAACGCCGACAGCGGGTACAGCACCAGCGATACGT
>NZ_JBFUHY010000130.1:0-5902 GCF_056402155.1 Pseudomonas sp. P4_C1 | reverse complement strand
ATATTTGCCTACCCAACGGGCTGGTGTCGGGTGCCACCCACCATCTGCGTGTCGCGCGCGACTGCTACAACCTGTGGGGCGCCGAAGCCAAGGCACGTCAATTGGAAGCCTTGCACCCGTTTCTGAGTGCGCAGCCGTCGTTCGAGCCGGTCCGGCCTGTGACCCAGGTCCGCCTCGATCTCGAAGTGGGGATCGAAGCGGCGCGTGCACTGTCGCAGGAAGTTCTGCTCGACCGACTGGTCGAAACCCTGATGAATCACTTGATGATTCAGGCCGGTGCCGACAATGGCGTGCTGATGATCGTCAGCGGCGCCGAACTGCAACTGGCGGCGACGGCTTCGGTCGAAGCCGGCAATGTACGGATCGCTCTGGACGCCGGGCAACCGCTCGAACAGATGGCGCCGGCCTCGGTGCTCAACGCTACGATGCGCACGCGCACGCCCCTGGTGCTCGACGATGCCCGGGCCGATTGTCCCGAGGCCTACAGCGCCGATCTGCGCCAGCGCCAGGTGCGGTCGGTGTTGTGCCTGCCATTGCTCAAACAAGGCACGTTGATTGGCCTGGTGTATCTGGAAAACAGCCTGGTCCCCAAGCTGTTCAGCGCCCAGCGCCTGACCATGCTGGAAATTCTCGCCTCTCAGGCCGCGGTGTCACTGCAAACCGCCAAGTTGTATGAACAGCTGGTCGAGGACAACCAGCTGCGCGCGCAGATGGAAGCGGACTTGCGCAGTTCCCGGGCGGAACTGGCGCGTAGCTCGCACCTCAAGGTCATGGGCGAGCTTTCTGCTTCGATTGCCCATGAAATCAGCCAACCGCTACTGGGCATCGTGTCCAATGCCTCGGCCAGCCTGCGCTGGCTCAAGCGTGATCAGCCCGATCTGGAAGAGGCGATTCAGGGGCTGGAAGACATTCGCTCGGACAGCGCCCGCGCCGCCGATATTGTCCAGGCGCTTCGCGTACTCGCCAAACAGATGCCGTTGCAACGGTTGCCGATGCAAATCGATCACTTGATCGGTGAGGTCGTACGCCTGACTGCCACCGACCTGGCGAACCGCAACGTGAACCTGGAAACCCGGCTCGATGCGCAATGCCCGGTGTCGGTCGACGCGGTACAGATCCAGCAGGTGGTGTTCAACCTGATCACCAATGCGCTGGAGGCCATCGCCGGAGCAGGGTTGCCCAATGGACGCATCATCATCGGCTCAGCGGTAAAGGACGCTCATGTCCAGGTCTGCTTCCAGGACAACGGGCCCGGAATTGACGCACACCAGCGCGAGCAGATCTTCGATGCGTTCTACACCACCAAAGGCAGCGGCATGGGAATGGGCCTGGCCATCTGCAGGTCGGTGATCGGCGCGCACGGCGGGACGCTGGTGGTCGAGGATAGCGAGCAGGGCGCCCGGATTTGCTTCTACCTGCCACTGGCACCGGCCAGCGCCGGATAAAAAAAGGCCGCATCAGCGGCCAAAGGGGAGGAGTTCGTGTTGTCGATCTCGATCAGTTCAGGCGTGCAGTTCCTGCGCGCGGGACTGTCCCATGCCGTCGACCAGGCTATCGCGAATTCTCCATTCGGGTATGTCCCGATCAATCACTGGTGGCTGGCCAGGGTGGCTCGCTACATGCTCAAAGGCCCGGCGCCATGCCTTGGGTGTCATCCCTTCCAGGCGGCTGAACGTGCGGGTGAAATGCGAGTGGTCTGCAAAACCGCATTCATAGACGACATCGGTGATCGGCATCGAGGTGATCAGCAGGCTTTTGGCTTTTTCGATTTTCATTATCACTAGCCAGCCTTGCGGCGAGTGGCCGGTAACCTTTTTGAACGCCCGGGAAAAATGGCTACGGGACAGGTTGCAGTGTTCGGCAATCTCGCTGATGCGAACGCAACTGCCCATGTCACGCAGCATCAGCTCCTTGGCGCGGCGCTCCTGCCAGCCGGACAGGGCACCCAGCGGCCGTACAAGGGGGCATGGATGGTTTGAAATCACCGATTGCGGGTTCATGGCGGCTCTCCTGATCGTTCAGGAAAGTCTGTCCGCCGGGGACATTTAAAGTCCTTAAGCAAACCTTAAGAGTTCTGAAATCCAGTGTCGGTTGCAGTGTGTCCTTCCATGCCGCTCAGCTAGCTGTCAATTGTTGGAAGCGAATGACGAATGACGGATATTGGCCGTTTTTTGCCAGTCATGAAGGGCTACATGCGACCCAATATCGGTCGTACAGGATTTACAATCGGAGGCTCAGATGAACTGCCCGGTAGCCTTCAAGGCGGTGCATCCAAGGCGGCCACGTCGAACAGGCAATTCAATCGCGACCTGAGCAAACACGGCTAGGCGCGGGCACGCCCGTATAGTCGACTCTATTGCCTACCGTATTTCCCGGAGCCTCCATCCAGTGTCTGACTTGCTGAGCAACGCCACCTACACAAAACGCTTCGACCTGGTACTCGCCTACATCGAGGCCAATCTCGAAGGTGACTTGTCCGTGAAGACGTTGAGCCAAGTCGCGAACTTTTCGGCGTTTCACTTTCATCGACAATTCACCGCGTTCGTGGGCGTGCCTGTTTCACGTTATGTACAACTGATGCGACTACGACGCGCGGCGCATTGCTTGTCTTCCCTCGCGGATTGCTCGGTGCTGGACGCCGCTTTCGGTGCGGGTTTCGAAAGCCCCGAAGCATTTTCCAGGGCGTTCAGGCGGGCGTTCGGTACCACGCCGAGTGCATTCAGGAAGCAACCGAATTGGCAGGTCTGGAGTGCGGTGTTCACCATCCCTCATTTTTCCAGGAGCATCATCATGCAGATACGAATTGTGGAGTTTCGCGAAGTCAGGGTTGCAGCATTAGAGCATTGCGGAGCGCCCGGGATCATTAATGAGAGCGTGCGTAAATTTATCGAGTGGCGCATGCAGAGCGGACAGTCGCCGGTGGCATCAAGTCGCAGCTTTGGTATTCCTTTCGGCAACCCCGATACGACCCCGGCCGAAGAGTTCCGGTTTGCAATCTGCGGCGAGATTCACGAGGCGGTAGCAGCGAATGAGTTCGGCGTAACCGAGAGGGTTATCCCTGGCGGGCGCTGCGTCGTGGTGCGTCATGTGGGCTCTACGGATCACATCGGCGAATCGATCTATCCGATCTATCGCGACTGGCTCCCTACCAGCGGCGAGGAGCTTCGAGACCAGCCGCTGTTCTTCGATTATCTAAGCATTTCCCCCGAGACACCGCAGGATCAATGGCAGACCGATATTTATGTGCCTTTGCAATAGCGGACAGGTCGCTGCTGGTTTGAAACGATCGTCGTTGAGTTCATCGTTGTAAGCTGCCTCTCGCCAATGGGGACAGCGGGACGGGACAGCGGGACAGATTTATTTTCCATGACCTGAATGCCCTCTTCTGGCTGACTTCTGTCGGTCATGATGGGCCGAAATCGAGCCGAAGAACGCTCTCGGCGATGTTTACGAAACTATGAAGGCGGTAGGGAGCCAGTCGCTGCGCAGGCTGGAAAAGACAGCGTCGACTCGGTTGGTGGGTGCTCGCAGGTCGAAGTGAGCACAGCACTGAGTTGATCGCCCACCTGCTTGTTCACCACTTTCACATCTACATACAGCAGGTAATGGCCTCTCACCCGAGAGTCCGCCAGCACATGGCTGTTCAGAAGTTCGGCTACCCATTGCTCCAGGCGTTCGCCGACACCAACAGGATGATTTGCTTTTTTTACCGCACTCGTCAGAGCGTTCCAAAGGTCAACTCCATCGCCAGTACAGCGGACAACGCCAGCATAATCAGCAACGCGATAAACATCAGGCTTAGCTGAGCGATCTGCTTATAAAGGGGGATCGGCGTTTTCGTGACTCGTGCAATTGATTTATTAGAGGAAGCCATCACCCATTCTCCCTTTTGCGCCCAATACGTAATCGCTCCAGAAGGAGTACATCAGGATCACCGGCAGGATGAACTGCGCGCCGATCAGGGCGAACAGCCGACTGGTGGCCGGTGATGCCGCCGCCCACAGGCTGACGGATGGCGGGCCGAAATCATCCAGCGGAACGGCGTTGGCGGTAGTCAGGGTAAGGCGCATCGCACAGGGCGGGCTTGACCTGAGCAGCAAGGCGATGGAGTTGCATGGTGGTGTCGCACGTTTCATTTTTCACCCCTCGCATCATGCCGAGCCCGCCGTCTCCATGATGTCCGGGACGACAACTGTTGCGGGTACCAGGGGGGGGCTGCAACTTATGAGCCATTTCAATAGGGCAAAGGAAAAATTCAAATGAATGAACAGGCTCTGAGTGTTTGAAGCGAGAGAAAAGGGGGAGGGGGGAATATTCCTCAAATCAGGTGGTGAACGCCCGGTTGGGTGGGTGAAATGCCCCATTTATGGAGATAGCCCCGGCCCTTTTCACCGACCGCTTTGGGTAGGGGTTTCTCGTACCCGACGGCGGTTCGACCGGATGCGATTGGCCTACCGCAACGAGCGATAGGCAATGGGGTCGATGTACGCCGACTGCAGGTCCCGCTCCGGGATCTCCCAGATGATTTGTTTTGGCGGCGTTTCTTTGGAGGCCGGGTTGTTGAGGTAGCTGTTTGCAGCACCAGAGAACGCTCCGCCGTCTTTGGCGAAGTTACCTACGGGGGCGCCCAGTGCCTGCTGCAGAAACCCTGCGAAGTTGGAGTTGCGTGAGAATGAAGTGCCGATGAGCACGGTATTGGGGAGGTCGGCATCGCCAAAGAGGTCTGCCTCGGTGTCAGGGCTGGCGGCTGACGCAACGGGAAGTTCGTGGGTGCTGGTCTGGGCGACCATTTCGGCTGCAGGTTGCCATTTGAGCGGCAGCCAGTCGATGCCCGCCAGATGGACCAGGTCGCCAGGTCGCACCGCGAGCGGGGCATGACTTTCGTTAAACGACCTGCGTGGCGTTGCGCTGATGCCCAGGGTCTTCAGGCGCTGTGCGACGGCCTCGGCCGCTGCCTTTGCGCCGGATTCGCTCCAGTGCGTATCGGTGCGCAACCAGGCACTGGCCCCCAGTGGCGTCAGCGCACCGGTGAGGTCCAGATTCGACACGCCACCCACATCCAGCTTCGAGGTCCAGGCCTGGATGCGCCCTTCGAGAGCGGCCGGGCGGTGCAGTGCGCAAAGCTCCCCGGAAGCGATGCGGCTCTTGTCTGGAACGATGACCACCAGCAGGCTGATGTCACGTTGGGAGAGCTGCTGCTTTAGATCAATCACGGCCTGGGCTTTGGCATCGGCATTGCGCTGTGCCTGGTGATTGATCTTGAGTTCATCAGCCAAAAACAGCCAGTCAGGACAACCCGAACGAACCCTCGGCCCGGTGTCATTGAGGAGCAGCCAACTGACACCGCGCTCCAGCTTGGCGAAGGTCGTGGGAAAGTCAGCGTTCGACAGTTCCTTGGCGATCCGATGGGTGATATCGCCATCAAGAATCTGCGTGTTCAGCACTTTATCGGGTAGCAGTGAGATCTGCCCTGAAACGATCAGACGGCCAGTGGACAGCAGGCCGACGACCAGGAATATCAGCAGCGCCACGCCGGCCAACTGACTGCTGCGTGTCGCCAGATCATCTGGCTGAGTGGGGGGCGGGGTGTGCTTTAAGCTCGTCATCAGAATTGGAAATACAGGAAGGGTACGGTTTCGCGACTGGCGATCAGTGCGAACGACAGCATGAAACCGGCAATGGGCCAAAGGGCGGCGGTGTAGAGCGAAAGGCCGCCCAGTTGTTTCTCACAGTAAGGGCGCAGCAGCGGTGCGACGACACCGAACACTCCCAGCAAACCCGCAAGGCCGTGCACCGGGCGCAGGGTCGTGGACAGKTCGTCACCGAGGGCGATGCCCTGCAGACCGAACTGTCCGGCATACAGGCTCAGCGCGCTATGAAAGTCGGGGGCGCGGAACAGTGT
>NZ_JBFUHY010000129.1:0-6142 GCF_056402155.1 Pseudomonas sp. P4_C1 | reverse complement strand
TGAGAAAGACAACATCATGGGCCGCCGCTTGAGCGATAACGAAGAGATCGACGACGCGCCGGTTTCCGCCCACGTCAAACGCACCGCCCAGGAAAGCTTTGCACCCGAGGCCTTCGTGGTGCGCCGCTCGATGCCATGGATCGAAGGCGACCGTGCCGGTCTGATGTTCCTGGCCTTCGGTTTTTCCCTCGATGCCTTCGAAGCCCAACTGCGCCGCATGAGTGGCCTGGAAGACGGCATCACCGACGGTTTGTACCGCATCAGCCGTCCGGTCACCGGTGGCTACTACTGGTGCCCGCCGCTCAAGGACGGTCGACTGGACCTGCGCGTATTGCGCATCGGCTGAGCAGCAAGGAGAGCCTATGAACCTGGTGCGTTGGGGCATGATCGGTTGTGGCAGTGTCGCGGAACGCAAAAGCGCGCCGGCCTTCTACAAGGCACCCGGATCGGCGTTGGTGGCGGTGATGGGCCGGCGCCTGGAAGCCGTCACCGACTACGCCGCGCGCCACGGCATCACTCGGGTATACACCGATGCGCAAGCGCTGATCAATGACCCCGAGGTCGACGCGGTGTACATCGCCACGCCGCCCGACAGCCATCATGCCTATGCCTTGCAGGTGGCCGCCGCCGGCAAGCATTGCTGCGTCGAAAAACCGATGGCGCTGAACGCCGGGCAAAGCCGCGAGATGCAGCAGGTGTTTGCCGATGCGGGGCTGCACCTGTTCGTGTCCTATTACCGACGTTCGCTGCCACGTTTCCGGCAAGTGCGGCAATGGCTGGAGGAGGGGCGGATCGGCGAGGTCCGGCACTTGAGCTGGACCCTCACCAAAGCGCCGTCGGCAGCGGACCGGAACGGCAGTGATAACTGGCGCACCGATCCGGCGATTGCCGGTGGAGGTTACTTCGCCGATCTGGCCAGCCATGGCCTGGACCTGTTTCAGTATCTGTTAGGCGATATCGTCGAAGTCGCCGGGTTCACTGCACGGCAGGCCGGGATGTATGCCGCCGAGGATGCCGTCAGCGCCTGTTGGCGGTTCGCGTCGGGAGCGATGGGCATGGGTTGCTGGAACTTTGTTGCAGACCGTCGCGAAGACCGGGTCGAAGTGATTGGCAGCAAAGGCCGGATCACCTTTTCAGTGTTCGACGAACACCCGGTCGAGCTGCACGCTGATCAACACCTCAGCCTGACCATCGAGCATCACGCACACATTCAGTGGCACCACGTATTGGGCATGAAT
Source organism: Pseudomonas sp. P4_C1 (assembly GCF_056402155.1). Taxonomy (NCBI): domain Bacteria; kingdom Pseudomonadati; phylum Pseudomonadota; class Gammaproteobacteria; order Pseudomonadales; family Pseudomonadaceae; genus Pseudomonas; species Pseudomonas sp. P4_C1. The sequence goes on along the minus strand of NZ_JBFUHY010000129.1, from coordinate 4,904 downwards.
GCGCATATTCGCGGCGAGGCGCAGCACCCGGCCGTGGCCGAGCAGGCGCTGAAGACCGATTGGGTGATGGACCAGATCCTCAAGCGCCACTGACTCCTCAGACCACACAAATCCCCCGTAGGAGCGAGCCTGCTCGCGATAGCGGTTTCACATTCAACATTGAAATCGACTGACCCGCCGCCATCGCGAGCAGGCTCGCTCCTACAGTGTTGGATTGCGTTGCGCATCTAACCTTATGCGCATTCGGTATTTCTCAATCGACATCACGGCTCTCTAAGATCACGTCATAACTCGTTATAACAAGTGATCTGCCATGACCGATAACGTTCTATCCCTGAGCAGCGTTCCGTTGCATACCCAGCTGCGAGACGTGCTGCGTACCCGTATCCTCGACGGCAAATACCCGCAAGACAGTCAGATGCCTTCCGAAAGCGAGCTTGGCACGYTGTTCAAGGTCAGCCGCATCACCGTGCGCCAGGCCTTGGGTGACCTGCAAAAAGAAGGACTGATCTTCAAGATCCACGGCAAGGGCACCTTCGTCGCCAAACCGAAAACCTTCCAGAACGTCAGCACCCTGCAAGGCCTGGCCGAGTCCATGACCGGTCGCGGCTATGAGGTGATCAACCGCCTGCGCAGCTTCAAGTTCATTGCCGCCAACAAGCTCGTCGCCGAGCGTTTACAGGTCGCCGAAGGCGAGGTCGTGGCGCAGATCAAACGGGTGCGCCTGATCAATCGCGAGCCGATTTCCCTGGAAATCACTTACCTGCCCAAGGCCGTTGGCGAGCGCCTGGAAAAAGCCGACCTGGTCACCCGCGACATTTTCCAGATCCTGGAAAACGACTGCGGTCTGACCCTGGGGCACGCCGACCTGGCCATCGATGCGGTGCTGGCCGACAGCGACCTGACTCGGGCGCTGAACGTCGAACCCGGCTCGCCGATCATGCGCATCGAACGCTTGACCCACGATGTCGACGGTTGGCCGCTGGACTTCGAACACCTTTACTACCGTGGCGATGCCTTCCAGTACCGCCTGCGGATCGACCGGAAAAAAGGGGAGCAGGCATGACGCGCAGCACGTTGGAGCAGGAATACGACATCGTTGTCATTGGCGGCGGCACCGCCGGTCCCATGGCCGCGATCAAGGCCAAGGAACGCAACCGTGATCTGCGGGTGTTGTTGATCGACAAGGCCAACGTCAAGCGCAGCGGCGCGATCAGCATGGGCATGGACGGCCTGAACAACGCGATCATTCCCGGCCACTCGACGCCGGAGCAATACACCAAGGAAATCACCATCGCCAACGACGGCATCGTCAATCAGGCCGCGGTGTACGCCTATGCCACCCACAGCTTCGAAACCATCGAGCAACTGGACCGCTGGGGCGTGAAATTCGAGAAGGACGAAACCGGCGACTACGCGGTGAAAAAGGTCCACCACATGGGCGCTTATGTGTTGCCGATGCCGGAAGGGCACGACATCAAGAAAGTCCTCTATCGGCAGCTGAAGCGCGCGCGGGTGAGCATCACCAATCGCCTGGTCTGCACCCGATTGCTGACGGACGAAGAGGGCGCGGTCAATGGTGTGATGGGTTTCGATTGCCGCACCGCTGACTTCCATGTGATCAAGGCCAAGGCGGTGATCCTCGCCTGCGGTGCCGCCGGACGCCTGGGGTTGCCGTCTTCGGGCTACCTGATGGGCACCTACGAAAACCCGACCAATGCCGGCGACGGCTACTCGATGGCCTACCACGCCGGGGCCGAACTGGCGAACCTGGAATGCTTCCAGATCAACCCGCTGATCAAGGACTACAACGGCCCGGCCTGCGCCTACGTCACCGGCCCCTTGGGTGGCTACACCGCCAACAACAAGGGCGAACGCTTCATCGAGTGCGACTACTGGAGCGGGCAGATGATGTGGGAGTTCCACCAGGAGCTGGAAAGCGGCAATGGCCCGGTGTTCCTCAAACTCGATCACCTGGCCGAGGAAACCATCCAGAACATCGAGGAGATCCTGCACAGCAACGAGCGTCCGAGTCGCGGCCAGTTCCATGCCAATCGCGGCACCGACTACCGCACGCAGATGGTCGAGATGCACATTTCGGAAATCGGCTTTTGCAGCGGGCATTCGGCGTCGGGGGTGTGGGTCAACGAGAAGGCCGAGACCTCGGTCAAGGGTTTGTACTCGGCCGGTGACATGGCCGCCGTGCCACACAACTACATGCTTGGCGCGTTCACTTACGGTTGGTTCGCCGGCCATAACGCGGCGGATTTTGTCGCCGGGCGTGAGTTTTCAGCGCTGGATGCCGCGCAGATCGAAACCGAAAAACAACGGGTCTACGCGCCGCTGGACCGCGAACACGGCCTGCCACCGGCTCAGGTCGAGTACAAGCTGCGGCGCTTCGTCAACGACTACCTGCAACCGCCGAAAGTGACGAAGAAGATGCAGATCGGCCTGCAACGCTTCAGCGACATCCAGCGCGACCTCGACCAGCTCAAGGCCCACAACGCCCACGAGCTGATGCGCGCCATGGAAGTCAGCATGATCCGCGACTGCGCCGAAATGRCCGCCCGCGCTTCATTGTTCCGCGCCGAAAGCCGCTGGGGGCTGTACCACCATCGCGTCGATCACCCGCAACGCAACGACCGCGACTGGTTCTGCCATTGCCACCTGAAGAAAGACCAAAACGGTTTGATGAGCAGTTTCAGGAAAGCCGTCGAGCCTTACATCATCCCGCTGGATGCCGACGAGATGCAGGCCTACGACCGGTTGCGGGTCGGTGCCGATGCGGCTTGATGCCGACAACAAAAGAGAGACCGAACATGGCTTACCAACCCCAGGAAATCTTCTTTCGCTCCAACGCACCCGTCACGGTCGATGAAGACAAATGCATCGCCCACAAAGGCTGCACCGTGTGCGTCGACGTTTGCCCGATGGACCTGCTGGCGATCAACCCGGCCACGCAAAAGGCCTACATGGCGTTCGACGAATGCTGGTACTGCATGCCCTGTGAAAAGGACTGTCCGACGGGCGCTGTGAAAGTCGAGATMCCGTACCTGCTGCGCTGAAACACAAATCAATGTAGGAGCGAGCCTGCTCGCGATGAAGCCAGCACAGGCGACATCTCCATTGACTGCAAGAACGCCATCGCGAGCAAGCTCGCTCCCACAGGGGATCGAGGCCAGTGGCAAATCTTGTGTACACCAAAAAAACTGGGGGATCGAGGGCAGACGCAAGTCCTGCATACACCAGAAAAACCTGTGGGAGCGAGCTTGCTCGCGATGAGGCCAGCCCGAACAACCCAAAACGCCATCCGGCACCACCGGACGCCTGATTCAAGACACCCCTCGTTTCCCACCACGCCCTGATCGTGGCGGAGACGAACATCCAATAAATGATTCGAGGGGAAACACTCATGATGTTGCGTGCAGCTCTGGCCGGTCTGGTACTGGCTTCATTCACCCTGTCGGCCTCGGCCGAAACCATCCGCATTGCCATCGGCACCCAGGACACCACCATCAATTGCGCCGCTGGCGGCCTGTTGATTCGTGAGTTGGGCCTGCTGGACAAATACCTGCCCCACGATGGCCCCTACAAAGACGCCCAATACGAGGTGCAGTGGAAAAACTTCACCAGCGGCGCCCCCCTGACCAACGAAATGGTGGCCGGCAAACTCGACTTCGGCGCCATGGCCGATTTCCCCGGCGCGTTCAACGGCGTGGCGTTCGAAACGGCGGGCAAGCACAGCCTGTTCATCAGCGTGCTGTCGGGCAGCATCAAGGGCAGCGGTAACGGCATCGTGGTGCCAAGCGCATCGGGCGTGCAGTCGCTGGCAGAGCTCAAGGGCAAGACCATTTCCGTGCCGTTCGCTTCCACCGCCCATGGCATGCTGCTGCGCGCCGTGGCGGCCCAGGGCTGGGACCCGCTCAAGGACGTGAACATCATCGCCCAGCCGCCGGAAGTCGCCGGCTCCGCGTTGCAGGCCGGCAAGATCGATGCTCACGCCGACTTTGTGCCCTTCGCCGAACTGTTCCCCAGCCGGGGTTTCGCCCGCAAGATTTATGACGGTTCCCAGGCCAGCGCGCCGACCTTCCACGGCGCGCTGGTCGATCAGGCCTATGCGAAAAAATACCCAGAAATCGTCGTCGCTTACCTGCGGGCGAGTATCGAAGCCAACCAGCTGCTGGTGGCTGAGCCGGAGAAATACAGCGAGTTGATCGCCAAGGTCACCGGGGTCGATGCCGAGGTCAATTACCTGTTCCATGGCCCCCTCGGTGTGCAGACCCGCGACCTGAGCTGGAAGCCGGAATACCGTCAGGCCGTGGGCACCGCCATCGATACCCTCAAGTTGTTGAAGAAGGCCGATCGCGGTCTGGATCTCAACACCTTCATCGACGACCAGTACATCCGCGCCGCCTTCAAGGCCTCGAACCTGGACTACAGCGCGCAGCTTGCGAATTACCAGCCGACACCGCTCAAGTCCGTCGATGCCGCCAGCGGCCAAGCCATCACCGACTTCAGTCACGTGGCGGAAATCTGGGTGCGCGGTGAGCCGAAAGTCCGCCAGTACGCCTCGGCGCAAGCGGCGTTTGCCGCGCTGGCCAGCCTCAAGCAGGAAGGCAAGAACATCCGCGCGGTGTACGCCCAGGCCAGCGACAGCGGGATCAAGTTGCTGGCGGATCAGGCGTGGTTTGCCACCGATGGGAAAGGACAACTGAGTGCGTTCCTGCTCAAAGGCCAGGCCCAACAGTTCGCCACGGCGAAGGGCGGCAAGGTCTTCGACTTCACTGATGCCACTGCCCAGGCTGTGGCTGTTCGCTAATCGTCGAAACACCACAGTCCCTGTGGGAGCGAGCTTGCTCGCGATAGCGGACTGACATTCAACATCGAGGTTGAATGTGATGACC
>NZ_JBFUHY010000128.1:0-6222 GCF_056402155.1 Pseudomonas sp. P4_C1 | reverse complement strand
GAATAGTACAGTATTAAAATACGTGGTCAACCCCCCGCCTGAAAATTCTTCTTCCTTATCGAAGCGCCCGGGTTGCCACCATGAAAACCTCCAGCATCCATGTAAAGCATAGAGGCAGCAGAGAACCCAATCCACGCCATCTGCCGGTGAGTGCCATCGACACGGGACTGATCATGCAAGCGATTGAACCCGTCTGGACGGTAAAGCCCGAGACCGCATCCCGCGTGCGTGGCCGCATCTAGTCCGTACTGGACTGGGCCACGGTTCGCAGTCACCGCAGCGGAGAGAACCCGGCGCGCTGGAAGGGCCACCTGGACCATCTGCTACCCCGCAAACCCAAGATCCAGAAGGTCAAACACCACGCAGCCCTCCCCTATGACGAGGCCAACAAATTTGTTCGTACCCTGCGCTCACTGGACGGCATAGCGGCCAAGGCGTTCGAACTGTTGATCCTGACGGCGACTCGTACGAGCGAGACCATTGGAGCCCGCGAGGCCGAAGTTGATCTGGGCACCCAGGTCTGGACGATTACGGCCGAGCGCATGAAAGTTCCGAAGGAGTATCGCATTCCGCTCTGCAGGCAGGACGTCAAGTTGCTTCGTCCTCTGATCGAGGATGCACCGAACGAGTCAGAATACCTTTTCCCTGGAAACAAACCCGGTACTCACCTCTCCAACATGGCCTTGCTTCAACTCCTGCGGCGGCTAGAGCGTCCAGATCTCACCGCGCACGGCTTTCGCTCCACTTTTCGGGGCTGGGCCAGGGAGACAACCGACTACCCGCGGGAGGTGGCAGAAGCCGCCCTTGCTCATACGATCAGGGACAAGACCGAGGCGGCCTATAACGTCGGGTCATGATGGAGCATTGGGGCAGGTATTTAAGTGAGAAATCAGAATGAGCTTAAGCCCATGCTCGCAACGCAGACTTGGGTATTGATCATCATGCAGCTACTATTCGAGCTGCTTCCCAAGCAAAGTGCTCTCCCCCACAACACACGCCTAGCCACCGGAAACCATGGGTGTGATGGAGTACTCTATTCTCCACCTGCCCAACCGCCGCCGCTGCCCCAGCATTAACCATCGCCGGCCGTACCCACACAGTCCGCTCCTCCAACCGTCGAACGTGCCCACGCCGCAGATGCGCGCGCGGCGACGCATGCTGCCCACCGCCGCTTGAAGTGCCGATTGCACGTGGGGCACTGATCTGAAGTACCCGATAGCTGAAGAACGGCGGCTTGCCTTTTCCCTGACGCTTGCGATTGATCAACTTCGGTGCGGCGATCTCTGCTGTGGTGACATTGGCGCAGTTGAGTACCACGCCTGTCTGCAACAGCATTGAGACTTCATCGCGGGTATCGGACAGGACTCTCGCGGCCACTTCTGCTCCGCAAGAGTGTTCCAGCGCTTCTGCTGCAATCTCCGGCAGCAGCAGGAACGGCGATACGCGAAACTGGCGCAGTTTGCTTAGCGGCAACCCGGCGGCGATGTAGGGTTCAATCAATAGCTGATTGGTCAGGCCGGCCTCGCCAGGGGAGTAGTCACTGACTTCGTTGTCATGGGGCACAAAGGCGCCGCCCATGGGCAACTTCCAAAGCCCGGTACGATCCTCCCAGTACAGCGGGATAACGATCACCCCGCCGTGCTCTTCCTGTAGGAAACCCCGGGTATCCGGCAGCCAATTGGCTACTTCCGGGGACATGGTCAAGCACAGGGCGATACGCTTGGATGAGCGGATGCCACCGTGTTTGTCACCACCGGCTCCGTCCGGCCAGACCCAGGGGGCTTCAAGGGCTACCACTGGATACGGCAGGCGAGCCATGTCGACATGCGCTTGGCGCAGCTCGCTCATGTCGATCAACTCGGCACAGTTGGGCAGCAGGAATTTCACGCTGTCACGCAGTTGCTTCGTAACAAACGTGTGGGCCGTGCGAATACCGGGAAGGTTCTGGCCCAGCAAAGGCAGGCACACTTCCAGTTGCTCCAGGGCCTGAGTCGAATAGTTCAAGCTGCGGACTTGATCGATCTTATCCATCATGCGGAACTCCTTACCGTTGAGTGACGCTGTCAGTAGCTTTTTTTCTGCCGCGCTCTTCCAGCAACGTCCTCGGCAACACAAACCCTTCAAAGCTGCGCTGGGTGATCGGGTTGTTAGCCTTCTCCGCCCCAATCCGATAACGCATCAGCCCATCGGCAACGGCAAAGGTCAGGTCCACGCTGGTGTCGGTTCTTCCATTGAGGTGCCCGCGGCTAAGCAGCCGGAACAACGACCACGGCCCGCGATAGCTCAGGCTGGCGGTGTTGCCGGTGCTTTGCACCAGGGTCAGTTGGCTGCCATTGGTGTTGCCCAGGCTGTTGGGCCACACCAGTCCCGCGCGTTGCGGCGCGCCATGCTGGTAAGGGATGAGTTGGCCATCAACGCTGAGCATGCTGCTCAGGCGGGTGGCGCTCAGGGCCAAGGGTTCGATGGTGAGTTGCACGGCCAAGTGGCCGCGATGGTTGAAGAAGGTGTCGCGGATGCGCTCGACCTTTTTCAGCTGTTCCAGCACGTCGCTGCGCACCAGGTAGCCGCCGAGGCTGTCGGAGTACAGCGCATCGAGGTTGTCCTTGAGGAATACGTTCAGGTATTGATCGTGAAACTGCTGCAGGCGCCCTTGTGGGCCAAAGAACGCTTCAAAGTCCTCCAGCGAGGCGTCCTCGCCGCTGGCCTTGAACGGATAGCGGCCTGCCAGGCGGTCGCGGTAGAAACTGTAGATTTCACTGTCCCAGCGTTTCTCCAACTCACGCAGGGCGGCAATTACCAGCACCTGCGAGGTCTGGTCGGCGAGCTTTTTGACCTGTTGGTTCAGCGGTTCGGGCAGGCCCACGGCGACGCGTTGCAGGTTGGCGATCGGGTCGGCACCGCCCAGGGAGAAGCGATTGAGCACGGTTTTAAGGGCTGCTTTACCGGGGTCGGGATTGTCGTGCACGGCCTTGGCATAGTCGTAGACGGCGCTGACCGAGCGCAGGGTTTCTTCGTAATAGGACGGTTGCTCGCCTTGGGCGGTGATCAGTTCGGCCAGGCTGGAGAACGCGCGCCGAATACCAGCGGCCTGCTGTTGGCCGTCCGATACCTTGTCCAGCGCCAGCGGTGCTTGTCCTTCGGCCAAAGGCACGGCCGGGTAAATCACGCTGTTGTCGCGCAAGGTTTCCAGTAGGCGCCGCAGCGGTGCGGCCGGGCCGGTGACTTGTTCCAACACGGCCACACCGTGGCTGAGGTCGTCGAAATCGGTGACCGCGAACTGATTCAGTGCCCGCCGCCAGCTGTCCACATAGTCGGCGCTGTACAGGGCGCGAATGCGCTGGGTCAGAATTTTGCGGTCTTCATCGGAGTAGTCCAGGCGCTGCCGTTCGCCGAGCACCCATTGGTCGATCATGGCCAGTTCGATGATGCCGTCGGTGCCGGGCTCGAAGTAGTCCTTGAAGCCCTTGGCGGTAAGCAGCGGTGGCAACTGCAGGCCGCTGCCCTCTTGATCGGTGTTCAGCGGGCGGTAGACGATATCGAACGCTGGGCCGACCTCATTGCGCAGGTCCAGCGGGCGATGCAAACGCTCCAGAGCGTCCTGTTTCAGGCTCATGTAGACCCGTTCGGCCATGGGCAACTGGCGCAATTGCTGTTGCACCTGGGCAATACGTTCACGGTAGTGCGGCAGATCGGCGTCGGCGTATTTCAGCGCGTAGCCCAGGTGGCCCATCAGATCGGCCTGCAACTGGCCCTGGCCTGGATAGGCGCGCTGCCACTGCTTGGCGACCCACTCTTCGACGATGGCCGGGCGGCGGTTTTGCCGCTCTTCAAGCATGCGGTAGACGCGCAAGGCCGCCAGTTGCTGATTGCTGCCCGCAGGCGCGGTGTTGATCGCATCCAGCACACCGCTGGCAATCGCCGGCAGGAAGCGCTTGGACAGCAGATTCAGGTACGCCTTATCCACGGTGGGGCCGATCGCCCTCCCCTGATACAGCCCCATATCCGACAACAACGGCCACGCTTGGCGATAGTCGCCGTAGACCAGCACTGCATCGCGAATCTGGTCCAGCGGCACCAGCAAGTTGCGGCCGGTGGTGTCGACCTTGGCGTCGATGTCCCGCTCACTGAACTCCTGGCTCTTGGCCAATACGGTGGCCGCTTTGTCGCGGTTGATGTTGAAGTAAAACTGCCAGGTGCCGATGGTCACTAAACACCCGAGGGACGCGACGCTGAACCCTGCGATCAGCAGCCGCCGTTTGCTGCGGGCCACCTTGATGTTGTCGCCCGCCAGCCCCGCTTCGGGGTAAATCACTCGCTGGAACAGTTGCTGGGCAAAGTAAATCGCCGTGCCCCCGGCCGGTTTGACCTCGGGTGGCGGTGGCGGCAGTTGATAGGCTTGCCCCGCTTCTTTGACGAAAGCGTTGCTCAGGGTGCCCTTCTGAAGCACCGAGGAGAAATACAGCCCGCGTACCAACGCCGGGGTGGTGAAACGATCGCTGCCAAGCATTTCGCTCAAGAAGCCAAACAGCGCCGGGCGCAGGCCCGCCACCTGGTGCGCCAGCGCCTGCAAGCGATCGCGCTCAATCAATGTGCGCGACTCCCTGGCGCCGTCGAAAACTTGCTCGCTCAGGCAGACGACAAAGGCCTGGTATTGGCGTGTCAGTTCCGCCAGCCAAGCATCAAAATCATCCACCGCGTCCAGGCTGAAGGTGAAGCCCAACAGGTCTTCGCGCCCACTGCGCGACAAGCGGGCGAAGAACTCTTCGAAACCTTCCAGCAGGTCGAACTTGCTCAGCGTCACGTACACCGGCAGGCGCGTGCCCAATTGCCGCGTCAGCTCAAACAGCCGGGTGCGCAGCAGGTTGGCGTGGGCCTTGCGCTGCTCGGGACGTTGCGCCAACAAGGCCTGCACATCGATCACCAGCACCACGCCGTTCAAGGCCCGACGGCTGCGATTGCGCGTCAGCCAGTCGAGCAGGTGCGACCAGAGGCGCGCATGGGCGCCAGTGGGCAGTACCGGTTTGACCTTGCCCTCCGCGCCCGACTGCTCCTCATCACTGGCCGCCGACTCCGGGTGGCTGAGAAATTCCCCCGGAGGATCGATCAACACCGCCTCGTCACCGATCCACCAATCCACCGGATAGGCCAGTTGCTCCTCCTGATGAGCCCTGACCCCGGCCTTGGTCACATGGGACAAGGCAAAGCTCTGGTTGGAGCGTGTGATCAGACTGGTCTTGCCGGCATTTTCCTCGCCCAGCACCAGATACCACGGCAGTTGATAGAGCGAACGGCGGCGCTCCATATTGTTCAGCAGGTTGCCCAGGCTGCGATCCAGAGCCCGCTCCTGCGCTTCGACATAAGGCAGGCAGGGGTCGGCTTGTAGGGCAACCTCATGTTGGCGTTCGACCTGCAAACGCTGGTAACGCTCCCGCACACGCCACGCCCAGACCAGCAGCGGCGCTACGATCACCACCACACTGGCCGAGACGCGCATCGCCAAGTCGGCCAGCGGCTGGTGCTCACGCCAGGTCCACTGTGGCCCCAGCCACCAGATGGCGATCAGCAAGAACACCACGCCCAGCAGCACCAGCACCGGTAGCGCCTGATTGAACTGGCGCAGTAGCGGCAGGCCCCAGCGTATGAGGTAACTCCAGACCGTTTTCATGAATCGCTCCTAGCGTATTTATAGAATTCATTGCCTACAGACGGCATGAACGCGTTCCTTTTTGCTCCCGCTAACGCCACGCCCATGGTCATGGCTTGCGCTTTTCAAAGCTGGCGATGAACTCATCGAGGATGCGTTTGTTTTCGGCAGCCTCCTCGGCCGTTGGGCCACGGTCGTTCGCCCAAGGGTCCGGTTTGGGCGCGACTGCGCCGTAGCGGATGCGTACGGACTTGAGGATGGCGTCCCACACGGCCATGGCTTCGTAGTCGGTGAGGGAGGGGTTGACGGGGTCTGGTGAAGCAGGTTGTTGCCAGAGCGGCAGGTCGTAGCCTTTGTTGGCGAACTGGGGCAGGGTCCAGCGAACTAAGTCCTTGGGTTTGTCAGGATTGATTGGAGTTCTTTTTATCCCACCCGCCGACATACGAAAATTCATGCTTGGACGATTCAGGGCGGGGTTTTCACGATAGGTCTCGGCCCCGAAGAGGATTTGACGGTGGGTGTCGTCGCTCAAGCCGATCAGGGATTCTTCCGCCGGCATTCCCGCGAGGGTGATCTTC